>JAZNGC010000061.1:0-22695 GCA_045589155.1 Lachnospiraceae bacterium | reverse complement strand
CCTGAACTTTGAACACAAATTGGACAGTGCTTTGGTGGAAGCTTCTATTGTGTCGGAATCGGAGAATGAGAATGCAAGGCTTTGGGCAGATGCATATAGTGCTACGGGGAAAATAACGATGCAGAGTAATCAGGCATCTGTCACTGTAAATGCAGTGGGAATCGGTGGAGATTTCTTTTTGTTCCACCCGGTGACATTGAAGACCGGATCTTATTTTTCCGGAAATGACGTGATGAAGGATTATTGTATTGTGGACGAAGAGACGGCATGGCAGCTCTTTGGTTCCAATGATATTGCAGGGCAGTATATTACTATTGGCGGAATTCCCCATATTATTACCGGTGTATATAGCCGTGAAGAGGGAAGACTTGCAAAAGCGGCAGGTTTAGATTCTTCTCTGGTGTTTGTTTCCTATGAAACTCTTTCAAAGTATGGAATGGCAAATAAAATCGGATGCTTGGAGATTGTTATGCCAAACCCGGTAAAAAGGTATGCTTTTAATTATGTAAAGGAAAATATAGGCATAGATGAAAGGGAAATAGAAGTGGTAGAAAATACCACCCGATATTCCTTGCTTTCTCTGTTGGAGGAATTGGGTGAGTTTGGCACCCGTTCCATGAATGGAAAAGCCATTATTTATCCTTATTGGGAAAATATTGCAAGGGGATATGAGGATATATTGATTTTGATGCTGGTTTTTCGTATCATATTTATAGTTTATCCTTGTGTATTATTGGTTATTGCCCTTGTAATAGCATGGAAACATAAAACCTGGACGGCAAAGAGTGTGTTTTTATTACTCAAAGACAAGTGGGAACTTTTCCTGGAAAGGCAGCGGGATAAAAAGAGGAGGAAGAAAAGTGAAAAAATGGTTTAAGCGGTTTTTGAGTCTGGCACTGGTAAGTACTATGGTGCTTGGACTATGCAGCTGTGGCGGAAAGAAAGAGACGGATCCGGCACTTGTGGCTGCGGCAAAAGAAAATGTGTACAAATATACGGAATTGCCTTTGCTTGAGGGCATGAAGAGCGGACAGCAGGATGATTCCACATATACGGATTATAGTGTGTATTCTCTGACTTATCTGGATGGACGCATTATTGCATTGGTAAATGTGAACTCTTGGGGGGCAGAGTACTGGAGTAATGAAATGCAACTCATCTCCATGAGGGAAGATGGAACAGACCGAAGGGTTAGCGTAATCTGGAAACAGGATCAAACAAGCAATAACAATTCGTACATAAATAATGTTGTTCTTTCAGATAAGTATGTGTATGGAATTGCTCAGTCAGAGGACTATGAAAATCTGGATGAATATGGTATGCCTGCTATGACATGTGAACTGGTATGCTGGGATTTGGAAGCAAATGAGCAGTGGAGAGTGTCTGTCATTCCGGAGGATTTAGAAGCAGGTGAATGGTTTTATGTAGAGAATATGATGGTATTGGACAACAATCGGATTATGATATCTGCTATGGAGAAAGTTACTCTTTACGACCAGTCCGGAAATGTTGTGGGAAAGTTGGAGCCTAAGCTGGAAAATGGTTATAACTCTATATTTACCGACCGAAACGGAAATCTTTGCATTACCATGTGGAACAATGATTGGACTAAATTATCCATTGCTACATTGAATATGCAGACAGGAGAAGCAGAAAATGTATTTGAGGTTCCTTTTAATATAAACAGTTATTCCATTAGGGAAAGTAGTGTTTATGATATGCTGCTTACAAACAGTACCGGTATTTTTGGTTATAACTTCGGGGACCAGGAACCCAAGCCCATTATGAACTATGTGAACTCTGATTTAAATACAACAAACTTAAATCAGATTATAGAAATCAGTGAAACAAAATTCCTGGCAAGTTACTATGACAGAACATATTCCACACAGTATATCAGTGTATTTGACTATGTGGATCCCAGTGAAATACCTGACAAAGCGGTATTGAAGGTTGCGGGTTTCTATATTCCTTATGAGCTGCGAAACCGGATTGTAGAGTTTAACAAAACAAGCGATCAGTATAGAATTATCATTTCTGACTACTCACAGTATTCTACAATGGATGATTATATGGCAGGATACACCAAATTTAATAATGATATTCTTGCAGGAAATGTGCCGGATATTATTATTTTGGATGAAGAAATGCCGATAGACAGTTATATCCAAAAAGGACTTTTGGCGGATATTTATAAGTTTATGGAAACTGATGAGGAATTAAATAAAGAAGACTATTTCCAAAATGTTTTTGATGCATACAGTAAGGATGGCAGATTGTACAGGATCGTTCCCAGTTTTATGGTATGGACGGTAATCGGAAAATCTTCTGAGGTAGGAAATGAGCCCGGTTGGACCATGCAGGAAATGAAGCAAATTTTGGCTTCCAAGCCGGAAGGCACTTCACTGTTTGGGGAAACCATGACAAGAGATAATCTGATGTATTATGCAACCATGTTGTCCTTGCCGGAGTTTATTGATACGGAAACCGGACTGTGTGATTTTGAGTCACAGGGCTTTAAGGATTTATTAGAGTTCTTAAAAACCTTACCCACAGAATTTGAGTATGATTATGAAGATTCTGATTTCTGGCTCCAGCAGGAAGTACAGTACCTGAATGGAAAAACACTTCTTATGATGACAACTATTCATGAAGTCCAGAGTATGATTTATACTTTTGGACAGTTTGGAACCACTGATGTAACATTTAAGGGATTCCCTTCCGAAAATGGTATCGGAGCAGCATTGATGGCAAACTATCAGTATGCAATTTCTGCACAGTCGCCTAACCAGGAAGGTGCATGGGAATTTATGCGTTACTATTATACGGATGAATATCAGGAAAGCTTATATGAAATGTCTATCAATAAGGAGATTTGGTTAGAAAAAGCTATGAAAGCTACCGAAAAGCCTTATTGGGAAGATGAGAACGGAGATAAACAATATCATGAATATACAACCTGGCTGGGCGGGGAAGAAATTATTTTAGATCCTATGACAGAAGACCAGATTATGGATATTTACGATTACGTATCCTCCATAACCCAGACCTATTCCTATGACCAAGAATTAGTGGATATTATTAATGAAGAAGCCGCTCCTTTCTTTGAAGGAAAGAAGACAGTGGATGAAGTGGCTAAAATTATCCAGGGACGTATTCAGATTTATGTAGACGAACAGGGCTAAGGTTCAATTGGATTATTTATTCATTAGAAATAAAAAAACAGAGACGAAGGCTTATATGGCTTTCGTTTCTGTTTTTTTGTTGCTATAAGAGAGTGGTTGACAGATGGGAATTATTGTCTTTAATATGAAAAATTTAGTTTTTCCAACTTAGAGGTGAAAATGTTGTTTTGAGTGGGGATGATAAAGGAAGAAATCCCCACTTGTGAGTCGAAAATGATATTCCAGGTGGGGGAGAAAGAGCAAAAAATCCCCACCTGAGTTGTGAAAACATGGGTTGAGGTGGGGGAGACGGAGCGAAAAATCCCCACCTGAGTTGTGAAAACATGGGTTGAGGTGGGGAAGACAGAGTAAAAAACCCCCACTTGAGTTGCGAAAACATGGGTTTAAGTGGGGAAGATAGCGTGAAAAACCCCCACTTAAAGGATGAAAAAAGGAAGCCAAGTGGGGGGGGAGGACAAAAGCCCCCCTACTAAAGATGAGAAAATAGTGTCTACAGTGGGGAAAACAGTAAATGCATAATGATTTATTGTCTATTCTTAGCAAGATAGTTGGGAACAGTCAGCTCAGCACCGTGGTCCTTTAACCATTGCTTCGATTCTTTATAATCGGGGAGAATATTGCCCACCATATTCCAGAAATTTTTAGAGTGATTCATGTGTGTCAGGTGACAGAGTTCGTGTACCACTACATAATCCAGTATTTTAGGCGGAGCTATCATCAAACGGTAATTAAAAGAAAGTGTACCCGTTCCCGAGCAGCTTCCCCAGCGGCTCTTTTGGTCTCTGATGGTGATAGAAGTGTAGTGACCGCCGGTAAATTGATGAAAGTATTCCACCCGGTAGGGGATGTAATCCTTTGCTGCTTTCCGGAATTTCTTTTCAAAGTATTCAATGCGAGCCTGGGTTTCAGGAGTGATTTGTGGAAGCGAGCTTATGTATTCCAGCACTTCCAGTCTTTTGGCTTTAATCCAGTCTGACTTGCTTTCCACAAATTTATCAATCTGTTTATCTGTGACATAATGGGGAGCACGGACTTCCACATCTCCGTTTTCTTTTATTCTTATAGAGATACTTTTTCGGTTACTGCGGATGATGCGGTATTGATAAGTGGGTTCCGGTGTTTTATAATGAAAAAACATGAAGCGTTTCCTTTCCTCCTTGTGTTATATGTTTGGTATATCACAAAAAAAGAAGAAAAACAACAAGAACGAAGTGGTGGTTTTACGATGAGTAACGATAAAAAAACATGTATTTTGGTTTGTGCAGGTGAAATGCATAGTGAAGATAGGGCAAAGATAGAAAAGTATGTTTTAGAAGGGTCCTATTTGATTGCAGTAGATGGTGGTGCGGATTATTGCCGTGAGATAGGTTTGGGTGCGGATTTATATTTGGGAGACTTTGATTCTGTTTCTGAAACAGAATTAAAGAATCTGAGTGGAAATGTACACACTGAAATTTTAACTTTGCCAAGGGAAAAGGATGATACGGATACTTTGGCGGCACTAAAAGTGGGAATGGAAAAAGGGTATAAAGAATTTTATATATTTGGCGGTCTGGGTGGAAGATTAGACCATACCATTGCCAATATCCAGTGTTTGTTATTTCTCCGTCGCAATGGTTATAAGGGATATATGTTCAAAGGTGACGAGAAACTGTTTGTACTTAAAAATGAAACCGTATCCTTTGGGGCAGAAGAGAAAGGGATTTTCTCTTTGTTTTCTTTGAACGGTTCTGCCAACGGGGTTGATATTTCCGGTATGAAATATAATCTGGAGAATGGGGTTATAACCAATGATTTTCCTATAGGAGTAAGCAATGAGTTTATAGGCGAGAGGGCTACAGTGACGGTAAGAGAGGGCGAATTGCTTGTGGTTGTAAATGAAGGGTAGATGAAGTGATTGACGGGGGAAAGATAAGGATTTATAAAACAGAGTTTGTTGTTGACAAATAAAAAGTATTATTATAAAATGGCAAAAAATCGGAAAGGATATACGGCAATGACAGTATTTAGTTTCATGTTCAATTTAAATGTTATTCAACAGCGCGTCGAAGTTGCACAGATTTCGCCGGGCTTGTATTGTCGTACCCAGATTTCCTATTAATCCAACCACGGATTAGAAATTATTTGGACCATGACGGTGCAAGTTGAAGATTTTTTCAATTTGTACCGTTTTTTATTATCTGGAAAGGAGGCAGTATTATGTCGGAACAGCACGTTCACCAACAAGAAGAAACACATTCAGATCAACAAATCATTTTTTTGACAATTCTTATATGTAAAGGAGATGCTTATGAAAACAATCGATACTACAGTTCTGGCAGGATACAATGCTGGAATTGAAAGAAACAGACTAAGAAGTGGAATCGGGCTCATTGAGTTTGAACGCACCAAGGAAATTTTGCTGGAAAAATTACCTAAGCCTCCGGCTATTGTTTACGATATTGGAGGTGCATACGGCGAATATGCTTGGTGGTTGGCTTCTTTGGGGTATGAGGTTCACCTATTTGACTTATCCGAAACCAATATTGCTATGAGTGCTGAACTGGCTGCAGAATATCCCGGGATAAAACTGGCATCCGCAACGGTCTGCGATGCCCGCTTGGTTCCTCGACCGGACCGAAGTGCAGATGTAGTTCTGCTGATGGGACCGTTATATTCCATCACGGAATATGAGGAAAGAATTCTAGCTATTAAGGAAAGCGGTCGATTACTGAAGGATGATGGCATATTATTCTCAGCAGCATTAACACCTTACAGTGTTTTGGTTTCCAGGATTTTTGTATATCACGAAAATGATACTGAAAAGCGAAAAGAATTGGATAATCCCGCTGTGATATCCATGATTGAACGAGCATTGGAGGACGGTTGCTACATTAACCCAGAAAAGAAAATTGCCAATGGAATAGGTTCTTCTCACCTACATACCGCAAAAGCATTAAGGGAAGAATTGTCTATGGGGGGATTCAACACGTCTACAGTTCATGGAGTTATGGGCGGCGCATGGCTTGCTCCCAATCTTAATGAACTACTTGCAAATGAGGAAACGAAGGCGTTGCTTATGAAAACTATTAGAATGTTGGATACACATGAAGAAATTATTGGATTATCAGGGCATCTACTGGCCGTTTCTAGAAAAAAATTATTGTTATAAAGATATCTGACTAATTTCTGGCTTATGTGAGAGATGCTATTTTGGGGTATAAATAAGTGTTTATATGAATTGTACCCCAAAGAATAAAAACATCTTAATGAGAATCTTAAAAGATTTGGGGTATAAAATCAGAATTGGTGCTATTTGACCCCAAAACCACTGAATATAGTTAAGTTGATAGGTTCTATAATACGGTTTCTTGGGGTATAAAAATCAAAAAAAGGCATTTATACCCCAAATGCCTTTTTGAGCCTATGAAAAGGAAGAATATGAAAGTGCCGAGTGTTGCAGTAGAGGCGTGCACCCACAGCAACATTCGTTACTGTGGGTCGTGGCATTCGCCACATGCATCTTCGCGAAAACATGTCTGGTTGTGAGCAAGCTCCCACCATACAATTGTTTAATAAGTCATGCCGACAGGCTCGCAAATAAATTTGCTCGCTGTCGCGGCATTCGCCGTATTGTCCAACGGTTCAATGCACTCTTATGTGTGCAAGCACCCGCCGAGTGCCATTGAACCATTGTCCAGCATGCCTCATTGCTAGCACGCAAACTGTGCCATATATAATTCGTAGTAGGCGCCTTTTTTTGCAATGAGTTCTTTGGCAGTGCCGGATTCTACGATGCCTTTGTCGTCGATGTAGAAGATGCGGTCCGCTTTCTGGATGGTAGAGAGGCGGTGTGCAATTACGAAGGAGGTTCTGCCTGCAAGCAGGGATTCGATACCGCGCTGAACCATCAATTCTGTTTTGGTGTCAATACTGGAGGTTGCTTCGTCCAAAATCAGGATGCGGGGCATGGATACAAAGGTGCGGGCGAAAGCGAGAAGCTGTCTTTGTCCGATGGAAAGTCCGCCGCCCCGTTCACTAAGTTCTGTATCATATCCTTTTTCCAGTTTTATAATAAAGTCATGTGCACCAACGGCTTTAGCAGCCGCAACGATTTCTTCTTCTGTAGCGTCCAGTTTTCCGTAACGGATATTTTCCCTTATGGTTCCGGAGAAGAGGAAGTTATCCTGGGTCATCACACCAAGCTGGCTGCGAAGGCTCTCCAGGGCAATGTCCTGAACATTTACACCGTCAATTAAAACTTCGCCTCCGGTTACATCATAAAAACGGCTTATCAGATTTACTATGGTTGTTTTGCCGGCACCGGTAGGTCCCACAAGAGCAATGGTTTCGCCGGGGGTAATATCAAAGTTTACATTCTCCAAAACCTTGATGTCGGGTGCATCTTTATAAGCAAAGGTAACATCTTTAAAACTTACGCTACCTTTGATATCAGGCATTTCAACTACACCTTCTTTATCCGCAATGGCAGAGGGGGTATCCATAACTTCGAAGACACGTTCTGCAGCGGCAATGTTGGTAATAATCTGGTTGTAGAAGTTACTTAAGTTCATGATAGGTCTCCAGAACATACCTACATAAGAGGTGAAGGCAATCAGTGTACCTACGGAAACTTTTTCGGGGCCCAAAAGGACAATACCGGTGTAATATAGAGCGGCACATCCGATACCCCAACAGATATCAATAACAGGTCCGAAAGCATCATTTAAGCGGACTGCATTACGGAAGGATTTCTGATGTTCGGTTACCAGTTCCGTAAAAGTATCCATGGTTTCTTCTTCCGCATTAAAACTGTGAATGACCTTAATGCCGGACATATCCTCGTGGATAAAGGCATTTAGGTTGGAAGATTTCTTTCGGAAAGTCTGCCATCTTTTGTGTGAATAAATCTGGATAACCCATAAACCTAAAAGCAGAAGGGGTAAGCTGCTTAAGGAAGCCAATGCCAAAAGTGGATTCTTGATAATCATAATGGTAAGTACCGCACAAATGGTAATGAAATCCGGGAGGAGAGTAGTTACACAGTTTTCCAGTACATTATGTAAGGAGTTAACGTCGCCAATGATACGGGACAAAATTTTTCCGGTGGGGCGACTGTCAAAAAAGTGAAAATCCAGTGTCTGGATATGGGTGTAAAGCTCCTGACGGATGGTGAGGAGAATGCTGTTACACACCTTTGCCATAACAAGCATTCTGAGTTTAACCAGTAAAATCATGACAATATTGATACCTACGGAAATTAACAGCAAAAGAGCAAGCCCTTTAAAATTCCCTGCGACAATATAGTCATCTACGGCAGATTCCATGATTAAAGGATTAATCAGTGAAACAAATACACAATACCCCATAATCAGAAGTACGCCGACAATTGTTTTTTTGTAAGAGAGCAGATAGGAGAACAGTCGCAGAAGTGTCTGCATTTTACCGGCTTCTACATGCTGCTCGTCATCTTTAAAGGAATTGATAGCCATAAATTACGCCTCCTTTTCTACTAAAAATTCACCGTACTGTGCCATATAGGTCTCGTAGTAAAGTCCTTTCTGTTTTAAAAGTTCTTCGTGAGTACCCCGCTCTGCAATGCGTCCGTCTTCTAAGAAGATAATTTCAGTTGCATGGCGTACTGCACTGATACGATGAGCAATAATAATTTTTGTTGTGTCATTTAAGTTGTTAAGTGTCTGCCAAATCATGTGCTCTGTTTCCATATCCAAAGCGGAAGTGGAGTCGTCCATAATTAAAATAGGGTTTTCCTTGGACAGAGCACGGGCAATGCTGATACGCTGCTTTTGTCCGCCGGAAAGTCCTACACCCCGTTCGCCGATGACAGTATCGTAGGCGTCGGTCAGTTTCTCGATAAATTCACTTGCCTGTGCATCCTTGGCAGATTGTTCTACTGTTTCGCGGGTGGTGTCTTCCCGTTTTCCAAGACGGATATTTTCATCGATACTGTCTGAGAATAGGAACACATCCTGCATAACGGTTGCCATGCTGCCGCGGAGCTGCTTTAGGGATAAAGTCTTGATATCCTCGCCGTCCAAACGGATGGTACCGTTTGTGCTGTCATAATGACGCTGCAGAAGATGGATAATAGAGGTCTTTCCTGAGCCGGTAGCACCCATAATACCCAGTGTTTCTCCGGCTTTCAAATCAAAGGAAATATGGTCGAGAATTTTGCGTTCCCCTTTTTCAAAAGATACATTTTCAAAGGTAACAGAGCCTTTGACTTCCGGAAGTACAACGGGGTTTTCCGGGTCCACTACAGTAGGAACTTCGTTATAAATCTTTTTCAGCTTTTTGTTGGAAGCGATAGCGGAAGATAAAGAGTTTGCCAGCCAGCCTACCATTTCCATGGGCCATACGATGTTGTTGGAGTATTCCACGAAAGCCCCTAAAGAGCCCAGGGAAAAATCATCGTAGATAACAAAGAAACCGCCAAGTAGAAGTACCACCAGTGGTAACAACTTTGTAATCAGTGAAAACAGTGGATGATATTTTACAAACACCTTGGACTGTTGCATGTTCAGCTCATAATATCTTTGATTGTGGGAGAGGAACTTGGTGATTTCATGTTTCTCTCTTGCAAAGGATTTTACAATACGCACCCCTGCCAGGTTTTCCTCTGCTACGGTGTTTAATTTTGCGTTTTCTTCGCTAATGTCGTCGTAAACTTTGTCAAGTTTCTTTTCCAGATATACCGCAAGAAAACCACAGAAAATCATACAGGCAGTAGGGAAAAGTGCCAGTTTCCAGTTCTCCCGGTACATAAAAAACAGTACCATGGAAACGTGAATGATTACTTCGATGACAAGCATACCTACGTAGGTAACACCGTCCCATATTCTGTCGATATCTTCCTTGATACGTGCCATCAGTTCTCCGGTACCGGTTTTGTCAAAAAAGTCCGAAGACAGCTTCTGTACATGGCGGAATGCATCGGAACGCATATTGGCAGCAATTTTAGCACCGGTAACGTCAAAGAGATATTCTTTCACGTAACCAAAAATAAATCTGCCGATACCAATGCCCAGAATGCCAAGGAGAAGACCGGTTAATTTTTCGGTTTCACCTTTGCCGATGACATCGTCAATTATTTGTTTTGTGAGTTGGGGGGAGAGCATATCCAGTGATGTGCAGGTCAGTAAACTGAGTACTGCAATCAGGTAAGCGGGTAAGTGCTCTCTGATGTGTGTTGAAATCTTTTTCATGGTGTCTTACAACCTCCCTTCATTGAACCCTCAAGTATGTAAAAAAACGCGTGGCTCGAGATTTGCATAGCACATCTCGAGCTGATGAGCGGTCGGCGAATGCCATTTCGTGCAAGCACGACGGCGCTCGCCTCGTCGCCATCACAAAAAAAGCCCGCGGCAGAGTGCCACGGGCTTAGAATACAACTCATCAAATAAGACAAATAAAAAGGAACAGACAAGCTGTTCCTCAAAAAATGCATCATAAGATGAATGGATTATTTCACATAACCTGAGGTAACTGCGTTAATAACTACAATATTGTTTGATGTTAAATTTTTAGAATTAAACAATTTGTTGATCATTTTCGTTACCTCCTTCTTTCAAATTTTTGTTATTTTCAAACAAATGAATCAACTAGAACAACCATAATCCTTAATATTCCAAATGTCAAGCATAATTTTTATCGATGTCAATGACGGCATAGTATGAGCCGTCCATTTCTTCTATTTTGCCTGTTATGCATTTCAAGATTTCATTATCTGCCATATGAAATTTATAGGGAACCAGCAGGTCAAAAATAATATTTGTGTGAGTCGGACCCTTTACCAGACGGAAATCGTGAAGAGAAAGACCTTCATCCACTTCCTTTACGATGGCGGTAACAATTTGTTTTAAATGCATGGTTTCTTCATCATGGGTGCAGACAGGGTCCATGTGGATGACAGCATCACAGGAAAGCTGTTTCTTTAAAGTGTGCTCTACATTGTCAATGGTGTCGTGCAATTGGAGAATATCCCCGTCGGCGGGAACCTCGGCATGAACGGAAATCATAATCCGGCCGGGGCCATAATTATGTACAATCAAGTCATGGACACCGATGATATCGGGATAGGAGAGAATCAGTTCTTCAATCTTTTTTACAAACTCCGGATCGGGAGCCTGCCCCAGCAGAGGATTGATGGTATCTTTTGCTGCGTTGTATCCGGTGTATAGAATGAACAGACCTACAAGTATGCCGCACCAGCCGTCGATTTGTAAATCGAGGTAGTGAGAGATGACCATGGAAATTAAAACAACAGTGGTAGATAAAGTATCGCTTAAACTGTCCTTGGCGGTGGCCATCATGGCTGCACTGTCAATTTTTTTGCTGATATAGCGGTTGTAAAAATACATATAAAATTTAATAAGAATGGAAACAATCAGGATGACGGCAACAAGCCAGCTGAATTCTGTTCCGGTAGGTGCAATAACTTTGCCAATGGAAGATTTAATCAGTTCATAAGCCATGAACAGAATTGCGATGGAAACAAAAAGACCGGATAAATATTCCATTCTTCCGTGACCGAAGGGATGGTCGCAGTCCGCTTCGCCACCTGCCATTTTGAAACCAAACAGGGTGATTACAGAGGAGCCTGCATCAGATAAGTTGTTAAAGGCGTCGGCCGTGATGGCAATGGAATGACTGATGGTTCCGGCTAAGAATTTAAAACCAAAAAGAAAGAGATTAAAAATAATCCCAACTATTCCGCTGAGCATACCATAGGCCTTGCGTACCTGGGCATCGTTTGCGTTGTCTGCATTCTTGACAAAAAGTTTTATCAGTAAACGAATCATAAAGGGAGTCCCCCTTTCAAATTAAATTAAGTCCTTTCATTTTATCTTATTTCAGAAGAAAAGACAATGTGCAATATAACGCGAAAATATGGTTGCACGCCGTACAATTTAAGTGTATAATTTACGCGGATAAGTAAGAAACGCATAATTATAGAAGCGAAGGAGAATAAAAAATGAGTAAAAAACCTACAGTACTTATGATTTTGGACGGTTACGGTCTCAATGAAAAAACTGAAGGAAACGCAGTTGCAGAGGCAAAAACACCGGTAATGGATAAATTAATGAAAGAGTATCCTTTTGTAAGAGGTAATGCCAGTGGTATGGCAGTTGGTCTTCCGGAAGGACAGATGGGTAACTCTGAGGTTGGACACTTGAATATGGGTGCAGGCCGCATCGTATATCAGGAACTGACAAGAATCACAAAAGAAATTCAGGACGGAACTTTCTTTGAAAATCCCGCACTTCTTAGTGCAGTGGAAAACTGCAAAAAGAACGGCAGTGCCCTTCATTTCATGGGACTTCTTTCTGACGGTGGTGTACACAGCCACAATACACATCTCTATGGTCTTTTGGAACTGGCTAAGAGAAACGGTCTGGAGAAAGTATATGTTCATTGTTTCCTTGACGGACGTGACACACCTCCCGCAAGCGGAAAAGATTTCGCTATTGACCTGGCAAACAAAATGGAAGAGATCGGCGTTGGTAAAATCGCATCCGTAATGGGCCGTTACTACGCAATGGACAGAGATAACAACTGGGACCGTGTAAAACTGGCTTATGATGCAATGACAAAGGGCGAAGGTCTTACAGCAGCATGCGGTATTTGCGGTATTCAGGCTTCCTACGATAAAGAAGAGACAGACGAATTTGTAAAACCTACCGTTGCGGTAGAAGGCGGTGCACCTGTTGCTACTGTTCAGGATGGTGACAGCGTAGTGTTCTTTAACTTCCGTCCCGACCGTGCAAGAGAAATCACCAGAGCATTCTGTGATGATGAATTCAAGGGCTTTGACAGAGGTGCAAGAAAAGACATTACTTTTGTATGCTTCTCTGACTATGATCCTACAATTCCTAACAAAGACGTAGCTTTCCACAAAGTATCCGTTACAAATACTTTCGGTGAATGGCTTGCAGCAAATAACATGACTCAGGCAAGAATTGCGGAGACAGAAAAATACGCCCATGTTACTTTCTTCTTCAACGGTGGTGTAGAACAGCCCAATGAAGGAGAGGACAGAATCCTTGTAAATTCTCCCAAGGTTGCTACTTATGACTTAAAGCCTGAGATGAGTGCATACGAGGTTTGCGATAAACTGACAGATGCAATCCGCAGCGGTAACTACGACGTAATCATTATCAACTTTGCAAACCCTGACATGGTAGGACATACCGGTGTGGAAAATGCAGCTATCGCAGCAGTGGAAGCAGTTGATGAATGTGTTGGCAAGGCTGTAGAGGCAGTAAAAGAGATGGACGGCGTGATGTTCATCTGTGCTGACCATGGAAATGCAGAACAGCTTGTTGACTATGAGACAGGTGATCCTTTCACTGCTCATACAACAAATCAGGTTCCTTTCATCCTTGTGAACTATGACAGTGCATACACTTTAAGAGAGGGTGGATGTCTGGCTGATATCGTTCCCACCCTGATTGAAATCATGGGTAAAGAGCAGCCTGTAGAGATGACAGGTAAATCCCTGCTTGTACAGAGATAATATATAATGGATTTATGACCTCACGATGGTGGATGCTGTCGTGAGGTCTTTGTTATGTATGATTTTTATTTGTTTTGCCTATACTGAAATAAAACATATTTTCAGAAAGGCGGCAAAATGAACTTATATCTTGAAATTACCGACGTGCACGGAAGAGAAATATTGGACTCCAGAGGGAATCCTACAGTTGAGGCGGAAGTGACCGTGAGAAACAACCGAGATGGCATGCTTTATACCGGAAGGGCGGCAGTGCCATCTGGGGCAAGTACCGGAAGATTTGAAGCGGTGGAACTTCGTGACGGGGAAAAAAGATACCGTGGTCTTGGAGTACAACATGCGGTGAAAAACATTGATGATAAATTAAAATCTGCTCTTATGGGAAAAAACGCGCTGAATCAGATTTATATTGACAGGGTTCTTATAGAAACGGATGGAACCGTAAACAAAGAAAATCTGGGTGCAAATGCAACACTTGGTGTTTCCATGGCTGTTGCCAGAGCGGCGGCAGAGGCTCTTCATTTACCTTTGTATCAATATCTGGGTGGAATTAATACACAACAAATGCCGGTTCCCATGATGAACATTCTAAATGGCGGAAAACATGCTTCCAATACGGTGGATTTTCAGGAATTTATGATTATGCCTTTGCAGGCGGAAAACTTTGCAGACGGACTTCGGATTTGTGCAGAGATTTATCACCATCTGAAAAAGATATTGAGCGACAGGGATTTGTCTACCGGCGTAGGGGATGAGGGTGGCTTTGCACCGAATCTGCCGGATGCGATTAGTGTTTTGGATACTATTATGGAAGCGGTAAAAGCAGCAGGTTATGAGGCAGGGACACAAATCGGAATTGCCCTGGATGTGGCAAGCAGCGAACTGTATCAGGAGGATACCGGTAATTACTATTTCCCGGGAGAGAGTAGCCTGGCAGGCAGGGACGTAGTGAGGACTACAGAAGAGATGATTTCCTATTACGAGGAGTTATTGAAACGTTTTCCTATTGTTTCCATTGAGGACGGCTTGGCGGAAGATGACTGGGATGGTTGGAAAGAACTGACAGAGCGGATTGGAAACAGAGTACAACTTGTGGGAGATGATTTGTTTGTTACCAATGTAAAAAGATTAAACGCAGGAATTAAACTTCATGTGGGAAATGCCATTTTGGTAAAGGTAAACCAGATCGGAACTTTGACGGAAGCATTCGAGGCAGTGGAAATGGCACAGAAGAATGGGTACCGGGCCGTTATATCCCATAGATCCGGCGAGACGGAAGATACTATAATTGCAGATATCGCAGTGGCGCTAAATGCAGGACAGATTAAGACAGGAGCTCCCTGCAGAAGTGACCGTGTGGCAAAATATAACCGGTTGTTACGTATTGAAGAAGAATTGGGAACTGCGTCGAAATATGTCAATGTGTTCGCAATGGGTGACTAATAGAAATCGTTAACTACTCAAAATTAAATTAACTATTGAATTTCAAATCAGACTATGTTACAATCACTGTTGTGTTTGTGCATAGTCTGTTTTGCACATGAGATGAGAATAGCCTTAGGAGGTGTGTATAGATGGAAGTTTTAAGAATTATTCTTACAATTGTATTTATTATTGTTTGTATCGGTCTTGTAGCATTAGTGCTTTTACAGGAAGGTAAAGCTGCTGGTTTAGGTGCAATTAGCGGTGCTGCTGAAACATATTGGGGTAAAAACAAAGGTCGTTCCATGGAAGGTACTTTGGTTAAACTTACAAAGGTTTTGGTTGTATTGTTTATTGTTTTAGCGGTTATACTGAACATGAACTTTTAAGTTGATTACTTAGAAGAGCACTCTTGTAATAAGGGTGCTCTTTTTTTATGAGGTTAACATGGAATTGAAAGAAAAAAGAAAAAAAGTAATATGTGATCTTGTAGCGGATTCTTTTTATGTTCCCATGAAGGAAAAAGAACTGGCAATTTTTCTTCAGGTAAACATTGAAGATAGAGAAGAACTGAAAAATGTCTTGGATGAGCTTGTGGGAGAAGGAAAGTTAGACCGTACCCCAAAAGGAAAATATATTAAGGGGAGCGGAAAAAAGAAAACAAACACAGCTAAGGAATCTGCAAAGGAACTTGTGACAGGAATTTATATCAGTCATCCAAAGGGATTTGGTTTTGTGGAAATTGAAGGTTGGGAAGAAGATTTGTTTGTTCCGGAAGGAATGTCTGCTGATGCTTTTCATAAAGATACCGTCGAGGTGGAACTTTTGCCTGTGACCGGTGGTAAACGAAGGGAAGCAAAGGTGGTAAAGGTTTTGACAAGAGGTTTTGAGCGTCTTGTGGGAACTTATGAAAAATCTCAGAATTTTGGTTTCGTTGTGCCGGATAACGAGCGTTTTGGTGCAGATGTATTTGTTCCAATCGAGCGTTCTAAAGGTGCGGTGAACGGACATAAAGTAGTAGTAGAGCTTACGGATTATGGCAGTATTGGCAGAAACGGACGGAGAAGAAGCCCGGAAGGAAAGATTGTCGAGATTATCGGTCATATCAATGATCCGGGTGTGGATATTATGTCTATTGTCAAAAGCTTTGACCTGCCCATGGAATTTCCTGAAAAAGTGTTAAATCAGGCGGAAAGAGTATCGAGTCCGGTCTCGGAAGCGGACATGGCAGGCAGAAAAGACTTGCGCAATGTGCTGATGGTAACCATCGACGGGGAAGATGCAAAAGACTTGGACGATGCAGTCAGCGTTTCAAAGGAAGGCGACATCTATCATCTGGGTGTCCATATTGCCGATGTTACCAATTATGTGCAGGAAAATTCTGCCCTGGACAGAGAAGCAGTAAAACGCGGTACCAGTGTTTATCTGGTGGACCGTGTAATCCCTATGCTTCCCCATGTGCTTTCTAACGGAATCTGTTCCTTAAATCAGGGAGAAGACAGGCTGGCGCTCAGTTGTCTGATGGATATTGATGAAAAAGGTCAGATTGTAAATTATGAAATTGCAGAGACTGTAATTTGTGTTAATCAGAGAATGTCTTACACTTCCGTGAAAAAGATTTTGGAGGATAAAGACGAAGAGGAATGCAAGAAATATGAGTCTCTTGTTCCGATGTTTGAATTGATGCAGGAACTGGCACTTATTCTCAGGGCAAAACGCAGGAAACGTGGTGCTATTGATTTTGATTTCCCGGAAAGCAAAATTATACTGGACATGCAGGGACATCCTATAGACATAAAGCCCTATGAAAGAAACAGTGCTACCAGAATCATTGAGGATTTCATGCTTGTTGCAAATGAGACTGTGGCACAGCATTTTTACTGGTTGGAGCTGCCTTTTGTATACAGAACCCACGATACGCCGGATCCGGAGAAAATCCAGAAATTGTCTGCGTTCATTAATAATCTTGGTTACTATATCAAGACGGTTGGCCAGGCGAGAGGAAGTCTGAATGCCGGAAAAGGTAGCAAAGGAAAGGCAGGCGGCAGGAAAATCTCTGCGGCTGCAAGTGAAATTCATCCCAAGGAAATTCAGAAACTTTTAGATAAAATAGAGGGAACTCCTGAAGAGGCTATGATAAGCCGTCTCACTCTGCGCAGTATGAAACAGGCGAAATATACTACTGAAAGCAGCGGACATTTTGGTCTGGCCTGTGATTTTTATTGCCATTTCACATCACCCATCCGCAGATATCCTGATTTGCAAATTCACAGGATTATCAAAGAACAGTTGCGTGGAAGGCTCCGTGATGATAGAATTGCTCATTATAACGGAATTTTACCGGAGGTTGCAAAGCATTCTTCAGAGATGGAGCGGAGAGCGGACGAGGCAGAGCGCGAAACCGATAAACTGAAGAAAGTGGAATTTATGGAAAAACACTTGTATCAGGAATATGAGGGTGTAATTTCCGGCGTGACCACTTGGGGAATCTACGTGGAACTTCCCAATACTGTTGAAGGTTTGGTTCATGTTTCCAAGCTTCCCGGTGATTATTACCATTACCGCGAGGAGACCTATGAAATGGTAGGGGATATGACAGGAAAAACCTATAGCCTTGGACAGGTGGTAAAGGTGTGCGCCACGGATGCTGACAGGGCGTCGAGAACCATAGATTTTGAAATCGTGGAAGGAGAGGAAGAAGATGGCTGAAAAAGAGCGGATGAAACTGGTTGCCAACAATAAAAAGGCATTTCATGATTATTTTATTGATGAAAAATACGAAGCCGGAATCGAACTTCACGGAACCGAAGTGAAATCCATGCGCATGGGGAAATGTAGTATCAAAGAATCCTTTATCCGTATCGAAAAAGGTGAAGTTTATGTCTATGGGATGCATGTAAGTCCTTATGAAAAAGGCAATATCTTCAATAAAGACCCGCTTCGCATAAAGAAGTTGCTGTTGCATAAGGCGGAAATAAATAAATTGGCAGGAAAAATTTCCGAGAAAGGTTACACCTTAGTGCCTCTTCAGGTATATTTTAAGGATGGAAGGGCAAAAGTAGAGATAGGCCTTGCCAGAGGTAAAAAACTTTACGATAAGAGAGAGGACCTGGCGAAGAAGGATATAAAGAGAGAAGCGGAGAAGGAATTTAAACATTCTTTCCGTTGACTTTGTCGGGAGCCTTATTTATAATGATGCTTGTGCATGCCACAGATGTGGCAATATTAAGGGCCAGTCATGGTTTCGACAGGGGTCTTGCAGCTGGAGAAGCTATCCGCAGGCAGGTGCGTCAAACCGCAAATTAAAAATAAACGCTGAAGATAATTTAGCAATCGCTGCCTAATGGCAGCTGTCCGCTCTAAAGCACTCACACTTTAGAATCCGGGCATCGACTATGTGAGAAACGACACGGCTTAAGCTTTGCGGCCGTGGGCGTATCATGAAGCTACCAAGTGCAAACAGGTGTCAGTTTCCTGTTGCAGGCGGGAAAGAGCCGGTTTTGGCCGGCAAAGACTACTGACTATGATAGTAGAAGGACAGGGAATGGGCTTTTGGACACGGGTTCGACTCCCGTCTGGTCCATATTCGCCAGATGTAGTGATTTATGCTATGAAGTTCTCCGCGATGTGCATAAATACTGCATTTGGCACAATACATAATCAACTAATATTTTTTATCTTTTCATTGGATAGAATCTGAGGTAGAAATTTCTATTTTCCGATTCTATTTTTTGTTTTTAAATGCAGAAAAAAAGCTTTAGGTGAAGAAACTAAAGTACCCGTGAACCTGTATAGCAGAGCCACTTTGATGGCATACTAGAATAAGCGGATGTGTGATATCTTCCAAAATATGGTTTTTTTTGCTGTAAAAGGGCTTTAAATGAAGAAATTCGACAATTTTTCCTTGACAAAAAGTATACGATAATACTACAATTACACTGTTAAGAAAAGTGAATCGGATTTTTATTCTGAATGTTTATTAAAGCGAAGAGATTTTCCAGCAGAGTGTATAAGGGAAGGTTTCTGCGCTTTTACTTGTATATACGGCTTTTCTTTTTTGTGGTAGCATGGTAGCACGGTAGCACGGTAAAATATTGTGCGATGGTGCAAATCATAAAAGAAAAAAGTGATATATACAAGACAAGCAGACAGGAATAATTAAGAAGAGGAACTTAACTAAAAAGGGAGGACAATAATATGTTCAAAAACAAAATGAAAAAAGTACTTTCCCTTGTTCTTGCACTTGCTATGGTATTTACTATGGCAGCTTGTGGTGATGAGAACAAAGATGGAAAAGGTACTATTGACTCCGGTATTGTACAGCCCAGCACAGAGAGCAACAATACAGGTGACAATGTTGTAGTTGAGCAGGCTACATTTAAGCAGGCAGAGTACAACACAACTACATCCGTTATGCCCAGTAACTGGAATGAGTTCACTTATGCAGATAACAATGACACTCAGATTATGAGTTACATTGGATCTTCTTTCTTCGAATATGACTACAAGTTTGAAGATGATGTGAAATTCAATGCAGACGGATCCATCAACAAGGACGGTATTGTTGAAGGTGCTTACACCACAAACTACTCCGCAGCAACCAAACTCGAGGATGTTACCGCGACTGTGGATGCTAAATGGGGATATACCGACGAACAGAAGGCTGAAGGTGGTTACGCTTGGAAGATTACTCTTCGCGACGACCTTAAGTGGGATGATGGCACAGCTATCACAGCTGCTGACTTTGAATATTCTATGCAGCAGTTACTTGACCCTGCTTTCATGAACTTCCGTGCTAACACTTACTACGACACTCTTATGATTAAGAACTCTAAGCCTTACTTCTTCCAGAACCAGGAAGGTACTAATGAGAGTGTTGGTTCTCTTGGCTATGCAACTAATGCAGCTGCACTTGATGCCGGTGAAGTTATTATGATTGATGCTTATGCATTCTACAACGCTGCCGGCTATGTTGACGCAGCTGGCAATGAGTGTCCTCAGTGGGTTGCATACAACGATGAAACTGTTTATGACACTGCTAATGCATGGGCAGCTGGTGCTGCAGAGGACGCTTTCTCTGGTAAAGACCTGTGGGATACCTATTTTGCTCCTAATGCTCCTGCCGGCTACGGCGGTTACGTTGAAGTTGGACAGAGTTATGCATCTTGGCTCTCCATCTACGTTGAAAACACTAATCGTAACGTTGCATGGGAAAACGTTGGTATCTATGCTATTCCTGAAGAGAACGCTATCGTTCTCTGCCTTGATAAAGCATACTCCTTCTTGAAGGAAGATGGTAGCCTTTCCGTATGGGCACCTTACTATTTCTCCAGTCTTCCTGTTGTTCACAAGGAAAAATATGAAGCTTCCAAGATTGCTCCCGCTGACGGTGCAACTCTCTGGACATCTAACTACAATTCTTCTCTTGAGACAACTGCAAGCTGGGGTCCTTACAAACTTGTAGAATTTGAGGCTGGTTCTCACTACAAACTTGCAAAGAACGAAAACTGGTACGGTTGGAACCTGGAGCAGTACAAGAATCAGTACAACATCACTGCAATCAACTGCCGTAAAGTTGAAGAGTTCTCCACAAAGTGGATGGGCTTCCTGAATGGTAGTTACGATGATGCATCTCTTCAGACAGAGAACGTAGCTGATTACCTTGACTCCAAGTATGTATACTTTACATCTACTTCTACAGGTACATTCGGTATGCAGCTGTATTCCGATCTCGATGTTCTTAAGAACAGCGAAAACAACAACGGTATTCTTGCTATCCAGGAATTCCGTCATGCATTTAACCTTGCACTTAACAGAAGCGACATTGTTGAAAAGATTTGGCCCGGTTCCGCAGTTCCTTGCTTTGGTCTGCTCAACGTAGCTTACTATTATGATATTGAAAATTCTCCTGAGTTGGAAGATGGCGGTCAGTATCGTAACGCTGAAATCGCTAAAGAAGGTATCCTTCGTGCTTACGGTTTCGAGCAGGATGCTAACGGCAAGTGGTCCGGTGGTGACCTCTCCGGTCTGTCTACTGAAGACGCTTACGACTCTTTGACAGGTTATAACCCTACTCTTGCAAAACAGAAGATGCAGGCAGCTATCGACATTCTCACTGCTGATCCTGAAAAGTATGGTTATGACGCTAGCAAGGACATCACTCTTGTTTACGGTTCTTCTTCCGATACTGACAAGCAGAGATTCCGTGCAAGTTATCTGCAGGATGTTCTTAATGGACTTACACAGGGTACCGCTCTTGAAGGAAAAATCAAAGTTGTATTTGATGCTTCCGCTGGTGCTCAGTGGGCAGAAGCTTTCCGTACAGGTAAGACACAGATCGGTTTCGGATATGGTTTCTCCGGTAACGCGTTCAATCCTTTCGATATCATCGGCGCGTTCGTTAACCCTGATGACGATCTCAACTACCACATGTACTGGGATACATCTGCTATTGACATGACTCTTACGATGCCTGCCGGCGATTACGACGGAGCAGGTGAGACTATCACCATGAGTATTCAGAACTGGTATTACTGTCTGAATGGTCTTGCAGAAACTGAAAATCAGGTTAAGACATACAACTGGGGCGCAGGATTTGCTCCTGTTGAAGCAAGACTTATGATCCTTTCTGCACTTGAGGAAGTTACTATTAAGGAGAGCCGTTCTGTTATGCTTATCGCTGATGGTGGCGGATCCTTCCTTGGTGCTAAGTTCGCTTACTTCTCTGAAGATGAACACACATTCATGGGCTTCGGTGGTCTTAGATATATGGAAGTTAAATATACCGACGCTGAATGGGCTGATTTTGTAGCTCAGAACGGAAATGATCTTTCCGCAGAGTATATGAAGTCCGAATAATTTTGATTTAATATTTGAATTACCCTGATTTAAGGAATGCAACCGGCGGTGAACCATCAGGTTCACCGCTAGTTTGCAGTCTATTCGAAATTTTAAAATGATTAAACCGGTATTTCTTACTTAAAATTACAATAATAAAGTACAAGATAATCGATTAAAAACTAGATGTTTCAAACGCAAGTTTTGATGGGGTGTAACTTTTGTGCGTGCAGAGCCATGCAGGTAACTGTTTTTGTGCTCGAACAATATGAATTCGAAAATTCCAAGACAGAGGAGAAAACCTATGTATATGTTTAAATATGTGTCGAAACGTTTGGGTTTGATGTTGTTCACATTTATCATCATTTTCACGATGTGCTTTGTGCTTATCAAACTTCTGCCCATTCCGACAAATGCTCTTCCGGGGCAAGATCCTGAGATTGTTATGAAAACTCTGGAGGGAAGAGGTTGGATTACCAACATTAAAGAGGGTGCGAACGGTGTTTGGACCTATGACCGCGTGCCGATATTGCTCCAATACGGAAACTATATTAAGAGAATCGTGACCCAGGGTGATTTTGGTATTGCTACCACCTATGGCGAATATCTTAATATGAATCTTTGGCAGGTGTTTGTAAATCATCTCCCGCCTACGATTTTAATCAATATTTACTCCACCCTTATCGGTGTACCGCTTGGTCTCGGTTTGGGTATTTTAGCTGCGCTTAAAAAGAATAA
>JAZNGC010000060.1:0-3625 GCA_045589155.1 Lachnospiraceae bacterium | reverse complement strand
TGGGACGTTTCTACCGTCACGTATTGATCGAGAGAAACTACCCGCACCACGGTGCAGTAGCATTCGGTCACTTCGGAAAAGCTCTGTATGAAGTATTCAAATACATCGGTGTTCCTGTTGAAGATCTTAACTTCAACCAGCCTAAGGGCATGATGTATCCTACAGAGAATCCTTTCAAATAAGGAAAAGTTAGGTAAATAATAAGCAGCCTGTTTCAGAGACCCTATAGTCGGGCTCTGAAGCAGGCTGTTTTTTCTTGCAAAACAAGTGCTGTAGAGGTACAATAGTACTAAAGTAACATGAAAATGGTACGGGAGGTAACGCTATGAAAAGATTATATACTATACTGTTATGTATAATTTTATCCTTATCATTTGCTGCCTGCGGTAATAAGACTTCAGACAACAGGGAGATAGAAGAAGACAGGGGTACAAGAGAAGAGGAGCAGGAGGGTTCTGCACGTGGCGGAAAAACTTGTATTGCAGAAGAATTAAAACCGGAAGATTATGAGAAAGTGCCCACAGCAAAAACGGTTCCGGACCTTGGTCTTTTCATGGGTCTTAGGGGCGGGGAAGCCATAGAGTATGGTAAAACCGGTACACAAGAGATAGACTTGGAGTCTGCGGAAGACTTGCAGCTGGTTCAGGAATACATTGATTTGTTGCAAAGTGAGGAATTTGGGTTTGAAATTGTGGGAAGCCAAAACTATAATCCGGCGGAAAGTGATCCCTTTGGCGGAAAATTCTATGGAGGCTCATGGGAGATTGCTTTTGCAAGTACAAAAATTAATGGCGGAAGGGAACAAAAGTCTGCACTTAGTAAAACAGATTGTGATGTATATATTCTCGAGGCTAAAAAAACATTGTATATTCATTATACCTCCGTATTTGACATGGTGGATTTCGGACACAGATATTCCGGTTATGAGGGGGATAGATTACAGGAAATAGTCGGAGCACGTGCCGCAGAAGCTTACTATGTGAAAAAAGACAATTATTATAATGAAAGTGACGGGGAACTTTCTGTTTCCGGTGGAGTGAGAACGGACCGGAAATGGGTACAAGACGGTGTGGCCTATGCAGCATATCAGGGACAATCCAAAGTTATCGTAAATGGCGGAGAAGCTCAGACGGGAACAGGTTTTGTGGGAAAGACCTGGGTAAAAGCAGAAAAGTCAAAAAGTAAGGTGGATTGTTACAGTATTCTTTTGGAGGAATTTCTGTCGGAAGAAGCGGGGGAAGAACTAAAACTATATCTGCCACTGGACGTACAGACAGGAGAAGTACTTCGGATGACGGATTTTTTGAGCGGCCACCAAAAAGATGCGGAAAGGG
Organism: Lachnospiraceae bacterium; assembly: GCA_045589155.1. Classification (GTDB taxonomy): domain Bacteria; phylum Bacillota; class Clostridia; order Lachnospirales; family Lachnospiraceae; genus Acetatifactor. Next base: position 2,291 of record JAZNGC010000060.1, on the reverse strand, counting down.
TGTGTTATTTACTTACCTATACTCCGGATTACACCTATTCTGCCATCTATGCCACCCAACAAATGAAATTGAGTGGCTGCATAGAGGCCTGTACGGTGAGAGTGCTTCAATGGGATTCCACAGGTGAATCGGATTGTGTGCTCTATATCAGTGCTGAGGGCTGGGTGGACGCAGAACCATTTACTGTGGAAGCGATTGTGGCTGCACCGGTGAATGATGTGGACGAATTAAAAACCATGAAAGAAAAGGAAGAAAGTGAGAGAAGTTCTTCCGGGTCATACTCATTTGATGATAGTGATGGACCATATATACCCGACCATGCAAAATTGGATTGCCTGACCTGCGGCGGCGACGGTGATTGTAACACCTGCGGCGGCTATGGTGAGGTTGATAGTTATATGGGTGCCGGAGAATCTATAAAGACAAAATGTAAATCCTGTTATGGCTCAGGTGATTGCAGAACCTGTGGCGGATCGGGAACAAGATAAGATAAAAGGTCTGTGGAAAAGTGTTCCACAGACCTTTTATAGGTTTAAGTCAATGCAATTATTCTGCGTAGTACAGTACACCCAGAGTTCCGGGACCGCAATGGCTGGAAATAACGCCACCGGCTCTGGTGATGTAGATATTCTCAAAATGATTCAAAGTTTCTAAATATTCTTTTACGGAATTAGTAATTTCCTCATCACAACCGGAATGGGTAATAAATACACAAGACGGGTCAGCAGTTTTTAATGTATCTTCCATTTCTTTTGCATATTTTAAAATCACGGATGACTGTCTGCCACGGTATTTTTTTCCTACTTTCATGGAACCGTCTTCTACTACGATTTCCGGTTTCAGGCTAAGGGCGTTGCCAAGAAGTGCGGTTACAGCACTGCATCTGCCGCCTCTTGCTAAATAAGTTAAAGTTTCAACCACAAAGCTGGCACGGACTTTGTCCCTGCGGGATTCTAACAGACTTACAATTTCCCAGGCTGTTTTGCCTTCTTCAATCAGACGTGCCGCATAAAGAATCTGTAATCCGATACCGGTGGAAAGATTCGCCGAATCTACTACGTGAAGTTTGTCATATTCTTCGTCAGAGGCAATCAGGCGCAGCACGTTGCAAGTGGTGCTGAGTTTCTCGCCGATACCAATAAAAATAATATCCTCCCCTGCTTCCATAAAGGGTTTTAATACACTCAAAGTGTAATCAAAGGAAGCGGCAGCAGTTTTAGGGGTGGTTTTGTTTTCGTTTGCCCATTTATATATTTCATCAGGAGTTACTTCTACTCCGTCATAAAAACTTTCATCTCCCATTACGATGCAGAGGGGAATAACACTGATATTGTATTTTTCGATTAGTTCTTTGGATAAATCACAAGTGCTGTCTGTTACAATTTTGATGCCCATAATTCCATCCTTTCTCTCGGTCTGATTTGTATGAAAAAATTAAGTACAATAAAATAATTATAAATACTTTTTGTGGTAAGTGCAAGTGAAACATGTTTTTATTGCCACATACCCCTAGGGGGTATATAATGTAAAGAGAAACAAAATTGACCAAGGGAATTTAATGAGCAAATAGGGAGCCGGTGTCCGGAAGGATTGACCGGCGGATAGGATAAAAAGCGGGTGAAAAAATGGAAGAGAAGAGACAAGAAAATAAGGAGACAAGCGTGGGCATAACCGGTTGCTCCGCTTGTAAAACCAAGGAACGTTCCGAAAAAGAATACAAGGATTTAATACACCGGCTAAACCGTATTGAAGGTCAGATACGGGGGATAAAAGGTATGGTGGAAAATGATGCCTATTGTACCCATATTTTGACTCAGGTTGCAGCGGTAAGTGCGGCACTGAACAGCTTTAATAAAGTGTTGCTTGGAAATCATATTAAGAGTTGTGTAATCAATGATATCCGCCAAGGGAAAGAGGAAACGGTGGACGAACTTCTGGACACGTTGCAGAAGTTGATGAGATAAATTGGGATTTGTTGAGCATATATTCCTTATCAATTTAATCCGAATTGGGTATATATGCATTCTTCTTTTTCCCATACCCAATTTCTTTCCGAAATTAACTGGTTTGGGGCTATTTTACACTATTTTTGTTTCCCTTTGGGTATATAGAGTCCTACATTTTCCCTATACCCAAAAATTTGCAAAAAATTGGGTACCAGACAATTATTTCTTCCTCAATACCCAAAGTCATCTTTAAAATAGTCAAAAAGCTAAAGTAATACCGGAATCTCGCTTCTTTTTGGGCATAGAGAAATCTGAACCCTGCATATACCCAAAAACAAAACCACC
>JAZNGC010000059.1:0-6260 GCA_045589155.1 Lachnospiraceae bacterium | reverse complement strand
GCAGTAGTCTGGACAAACTGGTGGTCATGGCAGGAGAACAGCTCCACGCCGGGATATTTAATCAGACCGTTGTTCAGTGCAGTGATGGATTCCATATCCAAGTGGTTGGTAGGCTCATCTAAGATCAGGCAGTTTGCACCGCTGATCATCATTTTGGAAAGAAGGCAGCGAACCTTCTCACCACCGGAGAGTACGCGTACTTTTTTTACGCCGTCTTCGCCGGGGAAGAGCATACGTCCCAGGAAACCACGTACGTAAGTAGCATCCTTAACGGGAGAGTAGCCGGTGAGCCAGTCTGTGATAGTAAGGTCACAGTCGAACTCTGCTGTGTTGTCCTTGGGGAAGTAAGCCTGGGATGTGGTTACGCCCCATTTATAAGTACCTTCGTCGGGTTCCATCTCGCCTGCCAGAATCTGGAAGAGAGTGGTCTTAGCAATTTCATTGCTGCCAACGAAAGCGATTTTGTCTTCACGTCCAACGATAAAGGAAATGTTGTCCAGAACCTTTTCGCCGTTGATTGTTTTGGAAAGTCCTTCTACAGTGAGAACTTCATTACCGATTTCACGGTCGGGTCTGAAATCAATGTAGGGATATTTACGGCTGGAGGGTTTGATTTCATCCAGTTCGATTTTTTCCAAAGCACGTTTTCTGGAAGTTGCCTGTTTGGACTTGGAAGCGTTTGCGGAGAAGCGGGAGATAAATTCCTGCAGCTCTTTGATTTTTTCTTCTTTCTTCTTGTTTGCTTCCTTCATCTGTTTGATAAGGAGCTGGCTGGACTCGTACCAGAAATCGTAGTTGCCGGCATAGAGCTGAATCTTGCCGTAGTCAATGTCTGCGGTATGTGTGCAGACCTTATTTAAGAAATAACGGTCGTGGGAAACCACGATAACGGTGTTCTCGAAGTCAATGAGGAAGTCCTCAAGCCATGCGATAGCATCCAGGTCTAAGTGGTTGGTAGGCTCGTCGAGAAGCAGGATGTCGGGATTACCGAACAGTGCTTTTGCAAGGAGAACCTTCACCTTTTCATTACCGTTTAAGTCTTTCATGGTTGCATAGTGGAGAGAAGTGTCGATGCCAAGACCGTTAAGGAGCATAGCAGCGTTACTTTCTGCCTCCCAACCGTCCATCTCAGCGAACTCGGCTTCCAATTCACTTGCGCGGATACCGTCTTCGTCAGTGAAGTCTTCCTTCATGTAGATGGCATCCTTTTCTTTCATAATCTGGTACAGACGCTCGTTACCCATGATAACCGTGTCCATAACAGGATATTCGTCATATTTAAAGTGGTCCTGTTCCAGCACGGACAGACGCTGACCGGGAGTGATTACCACATCTCCTTTGGTCGTTTCCAATTTGCCGCTCAGGATTTTTAAAAAGGTGGACTTTCCGGCACCGTTCGCACCGATCAGACCGTAGCAGTTACCCTCTGTAAATTTGATGTTTACATCTTCGAATAACGCTTTTTTACCAACACGTAATGTCACATTGTTTGCACTAATCATTTCATTAACCTTTCTTTAACCGGGTGGCAGATGTCTGCCGTGTTTCTTCTTTAATATTATGTCGCCTATTCCATTTTACATAAAAAATCCCAATTTTCAAGTGTTTTTCGGATTTTCCGTAGGTGCTTTTCGAAACTTAGGAAGCCAATAGTTTTTTCCAAAGGTAATTATCTCTGCCAAAAGGCACATAGGCAGGGCCGCAAAGATGTCCACAACAGAGTGCTGCTTAACAAAAGCCACGGACAGACACACCATAATACTGAAGAAAGTCACAAAGGCGCGGCTCCATTTGGAGGCCTCCTTTTCCTTTAACCATGTGGAAGCGATGCCGATGGAATATCCCACATGGAGGGAAGGGCATACGCCGGTGCAGGTGTCCGCTGTGTAAATCAGTCCCATAATGTCTGTAAAGATATTCTCATTTATAAATTCTGTGGGACGTAAATCCTGACGGGTGGGGAACAGGATATAAATAATCATTGCCACCACCTGAGTGATAATAATAAATTTCATCAGGTTTTTAAAGTTGTCCGGATTAAACAATGCAAAATAAATCAGGGAAAAGACAATCAGCACATACCAGCCCACATAAAAAATCACAAAGTATTCGCAAAAAGGAATTACATCGTCCAACCAGCAGTGGACGGGGAAGCATTTCTCATAAGGGATAAGATTTTCCGTTAAAAAATAGAGAGTAAAGTAAACAAGCCAGCCCAGCAAAAAGAGCAGGTGTTTATACTCCGATGTGTTCAATTTGGAAAAACGGAAATTTCTGTAATCAACGACGGGTTTTCTCATTGGGCACCTCCGTGAAGTCTTTGTTCGTTAAGTAATATTTCTTTGGCATGTTGCGGTAGGGTACCACGGTATGTTTGGGGAGATTTCTGGCAATTTCCGTAATCTCCTCTGTAAGATAGGTTGCGATTCTTGTCCGCTCCGTATCCGGATCGTTTTCAGGCACATAGGTAATGCCTTTTCCGATGTACATTTTCTTTAACTTGGGTGCGATATACATAGGCACAAAAGTCAGGGCAACACCACTTTTCTTATAATAGAACTTAGCCAGGTCAATAAAGTTCTCCTGAAATTTATATATGATGTTATTGTACTTTTCGTCTTTCTCCGGAAAAATCAGAAGATTGGCACCCTTGTTCAGCATTTTCATACTGTCCTTAAAGGTGGAAATAATCCGGGAATCCCGATACACCGCAATGGTCCTGGCGTTATTGAATATGATAACGCACAAGGGAGCAATCAGGTGGGCCAGCAGTTTATAAAAGGGATGGGTCCACTTGGGCTTCTGGGACCAGAAGTCTGTAAATGCGTAATCGGGAACTTCCTTTAATTTCATCATCTGACCGGCGCACCAGATGTAACAGCTGTCCGGCAGATAGAGTTCACCGGCAATGGGGCCGTTCATCTGTGTGTGGTTGGCTACCAAAACGGCATTCTGTTCCGGGAGATTTCCCATTCCCTCAATTTCCATTTTGGGGAAAAAGAAGCGGATGAGTGCTTTCAGTATTTTAAAAGCCAAGGATGTTTTCTTTTTTATACTTTTATTTTTTGTATTTTTATTTTTCACTTTAAACAACTCCTTATTGAAACAAAAAACATTATAGCACAGTTAATAACATTTACAAGAAGTGGAAGGAATATCATGGGAATAAAAATAGGATTTATCTTGTCATTTTATGTCGAACCATGTACAATGAGAAAAAGTATAAAATTTTTATAAAATATTGCCTGGAGGTTTTTATGTTTGGAAAAAGACCGGACGGACGCAGAATTAAAAATGTGGATCCGATGCAGCTTATTACTGCATTTCTGATGAAGAGACGTTACGACTCCATGACCATGTATGAGGATACCTTTAACGTGGAAGTGTGGGACCGTTATATAAAGGAAAAAGCACAGCAGGGAATCAAGATAAGCTATATGAATATCCTGATTGCCGGAATCGTGCGTATGATTGCATTAAAACCCAGATTGAACCGTTTTGTCATGAACGGAAAGATTTATGCCAGACCCAAGATTTGGGTAAGCTTTACCATCCATCCGGAGCTTAGCATCGATTGCCCGGATACCACCATTAAGCTTTGCTTTGACGGAACGGAAACTATTTTGGAGATTTCCGAGAAGATTAATGAAGCAATCCGGAAAGAAACAGTGCTTAGAACAGAAGAGAACGGAACGGACAAACTGGCGCGTTTCTTTACTTCCATTCCCAGCTTTATATTGAACTTTTTGGTTGGAATCCTTAAGTGGATGGACAGACACAACATGCTTCCGAAATCTATCATTGAGCTTAGTCCCTTCCATACATCATTTTTTATAACCAATTTAAAGTCCCTGGGAATCAATCATGTATACCATCACACCAGTGAGTTTGGTACAAACGGTTTGTTCTTTGCTATGGGTAAAGAAAAGCAGGTTCCTGTGGTAGAAAAAGGAGAAGTGATAATCCAGAAACGTATGGAATTCAGTCTGGTTTCGGATGAAAGATTCTGTGACGGTTTATACTATGCATTGGCACTTCGTGAACTTCGTAAAATTATGGCTAACCCTGAGGTTTTGGAGACAAGGTTGGAAGCAAAAGTGGAAGATGTGAAATAATAGTTTGGTAAAAGATACGAAGAGATAAAGTCGGCAGGAGCGGAGAGCACCTGTCGATTTTTTATAAAGAAGGAGAGTTGAAGGTGGAAGAGTTGTTAAAGTGGTTGTCTGTCCTTTTGATTGTATTTGTGGCAGTTGTTATATTGTATTTGCTTGCCATTATGCCCCGCATGATTGGCAGACCGGATAAATCGGCATTTATGAATGTTTTTTATGCTCACAGAGGGTTGCACGATAATGCCGGGCAGGAAGGTGTCGTGCCGGAAAATTCCTTGGCTGCTTTCCGGAAAGCGGTGGAAGCGGGATACGGGATTGAACTGGATGTGCAACTTACGAAAGATAAGGTGGCGGTGGTGTTTCATGATGCTACATTAAAACGGATGTGTGGTGAGTTGTGCGGGGACCTGTGCGTGGACCTGCGCGGCGGCAAGGTGTCGGATTTTACTTATGAGGAATTGCAACAGTTTTCACTTTTGGGTACTTCGGAAAAAATACCACGTTTTGAAGATGTGCTTAGGCTGGTAGATGGAAGAGTGCCGCTGATTATTGAATACAAGGCTCCCGGCGCGGACGTGGAGGTGTGCCGGGTAGCAGATGGGATTTTGCAAGGGTACGATGGTGTCTATTGTATCGAGTCTTTTAATCCCCTGGTACTTCTATGGTATCGGAAGCATAGAAAGAAGGTAATGCGGGGACAGCTTTCCACTTCTTATAAGAAAGAAAAGGAAAAAGGATATCCGGGCATCCTATTAGTGGGGCTTCATCATCTATTGCTTAATTTTTTAACGGGGCCCGATTTTATTGCGTACAATCATAAGTATTACAAGGATTGGTCCCTGTGGCTTTGCCGGCATTTGTATGGGACGACGGCGGTGGCATGGACTATAAGGAGCAGGGAGGAGCTGGAAAGCAGGAAAAAGGACTTTGACTTATTTATATTTGAAGGGTTTTTGCCTTAAAAAGAATGTAAAGGCTTACAAATTTGAACAATTTGCACGAAGAACAATTCTGATTTTGAGAAATTGTATAAGAAAGTGAATATCTTGGTAAACATGCAAAAAAAAACTTGATATTTTTTTATCACATTGTTACAATGTTTAGGAATGAGTATAAGTATGTATTTTTTTATACTTTTTATACTTAATATATAAGCATTTGGGATTGGACTTTTATAAATCCGGTTCCGGGTCTTACATAATTTTTGTCACAAAAATAATTTATAGAAAAGGGAGACAAAAACATGAACAAATGGGTCTACAAATTTAAAGAAGGAAGCGCAGATATGAGAAACCTTCTCGGTGGTAAAGGTGCGAACCTCGCTGAGATGACAAATCTTGGACTTCCCATCCCTCAGGGATTCACAGTAACAACAGAAGCTTGTACAGATTATTACACACAGGGCAAGCAGATTTCTGACGAAATCAAAGAACAGATTTTGGCTAACATCGCTGATCTGGAAGCACTTATGGGCAAGAAATTCGGTGATACCGAAGATCCCCTGCTTGTTTCCGTTCGTTCCGGTGCCAGAGCATCCATGCCCGGTATGATGGATACAATCCTCAACCTTGGTCTGAACGACGTTGCAGTAGAAGGCTTTGCAAAGAAAACTGGTAACCCCAGATTTGCATATGACTCTTACCGTCGTTTCATCCAGATGTACTCCGACGTAGTTATGGAAGTACCTAAGTCTTTCTTCGAGAAAATCATCGACGAGATGAAAGAAGAGAAAGGTGTTGTATATGACACAGAACTTACAGCTGACGATCTGAAAGATCTGGCTGCTAAATTCAAAGCAGTTTACAAAGAAGCTATGAACGGTGAAGAGTTCCCTCAGGATCCCATCGAGCAGCTTATGGGTGCTGTTAAAGCAGTATTCCGTTCTTGGGACAACCCTCGTGCTATCGTTTACAGACGTATGAATGATATCCCTGGTGACTGGGGTACCGCTGTTAACGTACAGTGCATGGTATTCGGTAACAAGGGTGAGACATCCGGTACAGGTGTTGCCTTCACACGTAACCCTTCCACAGGTGAAAAGGGTATCTACGGTGAGTACCTGATCAACGCTCAGGGTGAAGACGTAGTTGCCGGTGTTCGTACACCTCAGCCTATCAGCAAACTTGAAGAAGATATGCCTGAATGCTA
>JAZNGC010000058.1:0-12396 GCA_045589155.1 Lachnospiraceae bacterium | reverse complement strand
TTGCGTATTGTCCGATAAAAGCAAACGATTTAATGTGCGATGGAAAAGAGATATAATCTGAGTTGACAATGGCTGGGGAAGATTAATCTTCCCCGGCCATTGTTTCTAATTTTTTCAGCATTTTCTTTACTGCAGGTATTTGAAGCACCGCAATAGTGATGGCACCTTCTACCAGGATGTAAGCATAGTTGTAGATGACAGGATAGGCAAATGCCAGGGCTTTCGGGAAGTTCTCGGGCATGTAGTCCATCCAGTAGAGATAGCCACCGATGGTGTGGAACAGGCCTCGGGCCAAAATGGCCAGCACATAGGCAAGGATAAGTTTATCCTTTTTCTTGTAGAAAAAGCCTGTAAGTCCAAGGGCGGTAAAGGCAAAGAAATAGTCACAGCAAATCTGCATGGGAGAGAGCATATAGCTGCCTCCGCTTTGGAAAAACTGCAAAATGCTGTAAGCAAGTGCAGAGAGGATACCGGCTTTGATGCCGTAAAAATATCCGATCAGACAGATGCAGAGCATGGAGAATAAGGTGACAGAACCGCCGTAGGGCATTTCAAATTTTATGTAGGATAAAATGAAACCCAAAGCAATCAGAACGCCGCAAAAAGCAAGGCGCTTTGTACCAAGTTTTGCTGTTTTTTGTTTGCGGTCTACCACAAGTGCCGCCAGAAGATAGATGATTAAAAGAGCGGCGATGAGCAGATAATATCCGCTATCTCCCAGCACATAGTAGCCATCTTCTTTCATAATGATTTGATTAAAAAAAGACATAAAAAAACCTCCTTGACTTAGCAGGAGGGACACAGAAATGAAAATACAAATATCGATATCAATATTTATAAAATCATGCTTCCTTACGCCGGTATTACCCGGTTCAAGTAGTGAGGGTTAGGACTTTCGCCCAGTCTCAGCATTGTGCACCCCTAGCAAATTATTATTATTTTGTTTTTTGATTTTACAGATGAGCTCTTTCTGAAATCAGTTTCAATATACTTTGTAATTTAGGAGATGTCAAGAAAAAGTTGTTGATTTGTTATTATTGGGTGAGGGGAATATTTTTAGGATGTAATTGAGAAATATTGTTTTTGTTGATAGTAAGTGTTACAATTAAATTTAAGTCTGTATCAGAATGACAGGTAAGAAAAGTATAGGCAATAGTGGATTATAAGGTCTGTTTACAGAGGTTATGTATGAATGTAGCAAACAAGTTAAAAGAAAATAGAGAACATATAGGCAGGGCGTTAAAAATGGCGTGGCCCTCGGTTGTAGAGTCTTTTTTTGTGGCTTTTGTAGGCATGGTGGACTCTATGATGGTAAGTAAGTTGGGCTCTTACGCGGTGGCCGCAGTTGGTCTGACTACACAACCTAAGTTTGTAGGTCTGGCTATGTTTATTGCAACCAATGTGGCGGTGTCTGCCCTGGTGGCAAGGCGGAAAGGGCAGGGCGACAGGGAGGATGCCAACCGGATTTTGATGACGGCGCTTTTATTTGTGCTGATAGCCGGTGTCGTGGTCAGTGTGCTCTGCGTGATTTTTGCAGACCCGATTATTCATTTTATGGGTTCTGAAAGCGATACTCATGATAGTGCGGTTTTGTACTTCCGTATTATTATGGGAGGTATTTTATTTAATATCATCACATTGGTAATCAATGCGGCGCAGAGAGGCAGCGGAAATACAAAGATTTCCATGCGCACCAATCTGACCTCCAATGCGGTAAATGTAGTTGGAAACTTTCTGCTTATAAACGGCAATCTGGGCTTTCCTGCCCTTGGAATAAAGGGAGCGGCCATTGCCACGGTAATCGGTTCCGCAGTGGCATGCGGTATGGCCATATTCTCTGTTTTTGAACAGAGAAGTTTTGTGTGCTTGCCTTGGGCAATAAAAAACAAACTTCGTACCACATGGGAGAACGGAAAACAGATTTTCAAACTTGCTTTCAGTGTGTTTATTGAACAGATTTTAATCCGGATAGGTTTTATGTCGGTATCCATTATGGCGGCGAACCTGGGAACCTGGCAGTATTCTACCCACTTGGTGGCAATGAACGTGATGGCCCTTTCCTTCTCCTTTGGAGATGGTATGCAGCAGGCAGCAGTCAGTCTGATCGGACAAAGCCTTGGACAGAAGAATCCGGAAATGGCGAAGAAATACGGAACTATTTGTCAGCGTATGGGAAATGTGATTTCAGTGGTGCTTTCTGTTACCTATATATTTGCAGGACGTTGGTTCTTCGGTCTTTATTTTACAGACCCGCTGCAAATCGATTTGGGCGTTCAGATTATGAGGCTTATGGTATTTATTGTACTGATGCAGGTGGCACAGGTGATTTATATGGGATGTTTGCGGGGTGCCGGAGATGTGAAATTCACAACTATGGCGTCCACTATCAGTGTTACCTTGGTGCGTCCCATTACCTCCTTCATTTTTGCCTATACCTTGTCCCTTGGGGTGATTGGAATATGGATTGGCGTTATCTGTGACCAGGTTTGCAGGTTGATATTGACCCAGGTGAGATTTAAGTCCGGTAAATGGACGGAACTGAAGATATAGGTAGCCGTTATGAGGCATAGATCAGTACCGGGCACACGGTCCGAAAGTGGAATGTGGGCAGAATGTGAAGAGGACTATGTTTGGAGATATTTAGATGGAACAGGAACTTTATTTTAAGTATGTGGAAAAACTAAAGAAAGAATTGGTTCCCGCCATGGGATGTACAGAGCCCATTGCCATTGCCTACGGTGCTGCAAAAGCAAGGGCTGCACTGGGATGTCTGCCGGAGAAAATCCGCCTTGAGGTAAGCGGCAATATTGTCAAAAATGCCAAGAGCGTAGTGGTACCAAACACGGAAGGCCGAAAAGGTCTGGAGACAGCAGTTGCCATCGGAACTCTTTTCGGAGACGAGGAGGCCGAGCTTGAGGTTATCAGCAGGGTAAGCGGTGAGCAGGCTAAGCAGTTAGAAGACTTCTTGAAGAGTGTAGACATTCGGACCGGCGTAACAGAGTCGGACAAGGTGTTTGAAATTGTGATACATATGAGTGCCGGCGATGAAAATGTGGCATTGCGGATAGTAGACGAGCATACCAATATAATATGGATAGAAAAAAACGGTCAATGCCTGTACGAGAAAAAGGAGATACAGGAAGAGAACGGCGAGGAGGAAGATTTCCTTACAATCAGTGGAATATATGAGTTTGCAAAGACCTGTGAAATAGAGGATGTTGCAGAGGTAATCCGCAGACAAATCAAATATAATTATGCCATTGCAAAAGAGGGCATTGAAAATGACTGGGGCGCAAATGTGGGAAGCACATTACTGAAATATGCCCATACTGATGACATAGGAGCCAGAGCCAAAGCCATGGCAGTGGCAGGTTCCGATGCCCGAATGAGTGGCTGCGAGATGCCGGTTATCATTAATTCGGGAAGCGGAAATCAGGGGATTACCGTTTCCGTGCCGGTGATTGAATTTGCGAAGGCACTTGGAAAGCCGGAGGAAGAATTAATCCGTGCTCTCGTAGTTTCCAATCTTGTGGGAGTGCATCAAAAAGCGGGAATCGGACGACTTTCTGCCTATTGTGGTGCAGTCAGTGCAGGAAGCGCGGCAGGCGCAGGAATTGCCTTTTTGCAGGGGGGCGATGAAAGGCAGATTTGCCATGTTATCGTAAACTGTCTTGCCATTACTTCCGGTATTGTGTGTGATGGAGCAAAGCCTTCCTGTGCAGCAAAAATTGCAGCGTCATTAGATGCGGCTATGTTGGCATATCATATGGCATTGGAAGAGCAACAATTCAGGGACGGAGAAGGAATTGTAAAAAAAGGTGTAGAGAATACCATTAAAAATGTAGCCTCACTGGGCCGGGATGGTATGAAAGAGACAGATAAAGAGATATTAAGAATTATGGTGGGAGACTGCCGGTAGAGTTTATAGTGAAGGTAGACTATAAAGTTTATGGCGATGACCACCTGTAAGGATCTTGGGAGGATCGAAATGATAGAACATATTTTAGGGATGGAATATCCTATCGCGGCATTTATTGGAATATTGGGAGCGTTTGGTGTAACTTGTCTGCTTTTGGCAAAGTTAAGTGCTTTTCTTCCCAAGGATTTGGGACGTGAATTTGCCCATGACGGAAAACTGTCTGCAGGAAAACCCAGAGGTGCCGGTATTATTTTCATATTGGTATTTGCCGTGTTTGCATTTTTATTTGGGAAAATGTCTGTGGAGATATTGATTTATTTAGGGCTTGTGGTTTTTGAAATGTTGACCGGATATTTTGATGATGCAGCAGAAAAACCTTGGGGCGAATTTAAGAAAGGTGTACTGGATATGCTGGTGGCAGGTGCCGTGGCAATCACTTTCCTGCACTTTAATTCTAATGTGATTACAATCGCTTCTTTGGGCATGCAGGTGGAACTTCCCTATCCTCTTTATGGTGTGCTGATCATGATTTTGGTTTGGGCATCTATTAATGTGACAAACTGCGCTGACGGTGTGGATGGCTTGTCCGGCACACTTACGATTGTAACCTTGGGCAGTATTTATATTATTGACCGGATTGCAGGTGTGGGAGGAGATTTTTCCTTTATCATCCTGCTTTTCATCGTATGTATTTTGGGATATCTCTGGTATAATGCCACCCCCAGCAATTTACTTATGGGTGATGCGGGTTCCAGGGCCATGGGTATTTTTATTAGTCTTGCCATCTTAAAAACCGGGATGCCCCTTTTATATATTCCGGCGGCGTTTATGCTGATTCTTGATGGTGGTCTGGGGCTTTTAAAGGTATTTTTACTGCGTCTTTTCAAGATTCATATTTTCAAAAATACCCGTATGCCGTTGCATGACCATGTAAGAAAAGTAAAGGGCTGGTCTAACACGCAAACGGTGTTCCGGTTTATGATTATTCAGGTAGTCATTTCCGTGGCAATGATTTATATGTTGATTTTGTAGATTGGTTTTGTGAGTTGGTTTTTGAGGTGTCCGTTATTTCGGGTGCCTCTTTTGTAAATGATTAACAGATGGAGAAATGTGGAATGTACGATTATGTTTTGTTTGACCTGGATGGTACTTTGACAGACCCGAAGGAAGGAATTACAAAGAGTGTGCAATATGCCCTGAAGGCATTTGGAATTGAAGAAGCAGATTTGGATAAGTTAGAACCTTTTATCGGGCCACCATTAAAGACCAGTTTCATGGAATTTTATGGATTTGATGAAGAAAAGGCAGAAGAAGCGGTTGCTAAATACCGGGAGAATTTTCAGGATGTGGGTATTTTTCAGAACCGCGTATATAAAGGGATTCCCCGTATGCTCCGTAAATTGAAAGCTAAGGGAAAGCGTCTTGCGGTTTCTTCCAGTAAACCGCAGGTTTTCGTGGAGCGTATTTTGGAGCATTTCAGACTGCGCAAATATTTTGATGTGGTTGTAGGAAGTGAATTGGACGGCCGCAGAGTGGAAAAGGAAGAAGTGGTAGAGGAAGCCTTAAGACAGCTTTTAGGTGGTTACAAGTACGGTCACGAAGAGGTAGTCATGGTAGGCGACAGAAAGTTTGATGTGGAGGGTGGTATTGCTCATGACATCACTACTATGGCAGTGGCCTATGGCTATGGTTCCATGCAGGAACTGAAGGAAGCCAAGGCGGAGTATATTGTCCGTTCCGTACAGGAATTACAGGAGACACTTCTTAGGGGCAGCAATGATGAGAAGTATATGAAGCGCTTTTTGAAGAAACTCGGGAAGAGATAGTTTTTCTGATTTAAATAGTTCAACCAGGGGTGGCTACGCCCCCCCTGGTTGGGATTAGTTTTCTATATCTTATTTTTTTTTCAATTTATTATTTCTGGGATTTATCAGTAGACCGGTTCGGGTCGGAATTTCAAGTTTAAGTTTTGTTTTTTGGTGGGGAAGTTATGGATGGTTTATAGGTAACTTGTGATGCTGGGGGGATTTTTTGTATGGAGTTGGTTCATGGTAGTGAGATGGTTTGGTTGAAAAAGGAGGGGGATTACGTATTTAAAAGGTAAAACTAATATGTGGTACGTAATTAAGAAGAATTTTGAGAGGGTGGTGAAGGAAAAAAACGTACTAAAGAGTGAGATAAAGACGTTGGAGTACGTAAATTAGGATAAGAAAGGTAGAAAATGAATTAATAGAAGCAGTTTTTAATAGATATATTACGGATTATATAATTGCCTAAGTATGGTGCGGTACGTAATAGAGAACAACAGACTAGTAGATTGAGGGAAATATTACGTATTTAACAGAGAAAGAAGTTGTGTAGGTACGTAAATGTGAAAGGAGAAGTAATATGATTAATAGTTTCCTGATGTATTTGGGAGAAGAATTGGAGCAACTGAAAAAAATAAATGGCAAATTAAAAATGTCCCTAAATAATGTGACAAAGGAGAATTTAAGAATTTCTTTAAGTCATGGACAGGTACAATATTATGTTCGGAAAGAAGGTCAAAAAGGTGCAGGGAAATATTTAAGAAAAAAAGATTTACATAAGGCAAAAAAGATTGCCCAGCGGGACTATGACAGAGTCCTGGAAAAGAAAGTCACAGAGAGAATTAACAAAATAGAGAAAATATTGGACCTATGTCAAATAGAAGACCTCTCGAAGGTATATGATGAGTTACCTGCCGCAAGGAAGCAACTGGTTGAACCACGCATACTAAGTGATGACATATATGCTAAGAAATGGGAGGAGAAAGAGTATAAAGGAAAGTCTATTAATGAGAATTCCATACAAATAGATACAGACAAAGGTCATATGGTACGTTCCAAATCAGAAAAAATCATCTCGGATAAATTGTATAATATGAAGATACCTTACCGGTATGAGGAACCTCTAAATCTGAAAGGATATGGAGTGATTTATCCCGATTTTAAGGTGCTTAATAAGCAAAAAAGAAAGGAAATATATTGGGAGCATTTTGGTAGAATGGATGATCCGGATTATAGTGAGAAAGCAATTAGAAAAATAAATACATATATTAAAAATGGATTTTATCCGGGCGAAAATCTTATTCTGACATTTGAAACCAGTGAGTGTCCCTTGGATGTAAAGGTATTAGAGACTATAATTCAAAAATTTTTTGTATGTTGATTAGCCGGGAAGCTAATTGCATTTAGACCAAATACTTGTTTTACAAGGGATTTCATAGTATAATCAAAAAACGACATAGGTTGTTTATTAAAATTATTATAGAAGAAAACTGCCACCGGGTAGTAGAATGTAAAAGCATTCGTGAGCGTATCGTTAGGTCTTAGAAGATATGCTGCGGATGCTTTTTGAAGGTGCAGGAAAGGTTTTTAACGCAGGAAAGATTTTAAAGCGTAGGAAATATAAAGGTGTAAAAGTATGAACATCAAAAAATCAATTCAAAGTTTATCAAAAACACAAATCATAATATGGACAACATCCGTGATAGCTATTTTTCTCTCATTTCTACTGGCTGGAAGTGAGGATTATATGACCGTGGTTGCTTCCTTGGTGGGGGCTACGGCTTTGATTTTTTTGGCGAAGGGAGATGCTCTGGGGCAGTTACTCAGTATTGTATTTGCCATCCTGTATGCTATTGTCTCTTTTTGGTGCAGATATTATGGAGAAATGATTACATATGTGGGAATGACTTTGCCATCGGCGGCGGTTGCCCTGATTAGCTGGCTGAAAAATCCGTATGCAGAGTGCGAGGTGAAAGTGAGCAAAGTAAGTCCGCGAAAATGGATTTTTCTATTTGGCAGTGCGATAGTGGTAACGGCGCTGATGGGGTGGATGCTATGGTATTTTGACACGGCAAATCTTCTTTTTAGCACGATTTCTGTGACAACCAGTTATATTGCCTCTATGCTGACCATTTTCCGCAGTCCTTATTACGCGGTTGCATATTCCTTTAATGATATTGTCCTGATTATTTTGTGGACGTTAATGACCATGGAAAGTCTGGCATATTTGCCTATGATTATCTGTTTTATTGTTTTTCTGGTAAATGATTTGTATGGATTTGTTAATTGGCAGGCCATGAAGAAAAGACAGGTGGAAAGAGAGTGAGGAAGATGAAAATGAAAGAGAATGTATTAAAAAGCAGTAAAAGTAAAAATTATAAGTTCTGGATGGTTTTGGCGATTTGTTTATGTGTAGTGCTTGGGGGCGTCTTTTTAATCAACAGTTTGACAACATCCAAACCAAACCCGGAGTACGTGCAAGTGGTAAATCCTATCTTAAAGGTTGCTTCAGCAGAAGAAATGTCAGAGTACCTTGATTTCAAGGTGCCTGTTCTTAAAAAAGAAGTCACTGATTATATTGTGTTGGTAATTGATGGTTATCCTCAAAGCGGCAGAATTTTATATGCGGATGGCGGTTGTTTTAATATGATGTACGGAACCGGAGATATCAGCGGAATATATGGTGGTATTTTGGAAAAAGAAGAAACGGTTAATAACATCAAAATCAGTTATTACAATTATAACGATACAAAATATGCGCTCTGGGAAACAGAAGGATTCACCTATAGTTTGGCAGGTGGAGAAGGCCTTCAAAAGGCAGTGGATTATCTGACAAAATGAGTCGCGTTTGTGGACAGCGTCCATGTTTAAAATATGTTTGAGAGTATGTCTTAAGGACATACTCTTTTTCCATATATGAGGGGATATGTGCAAAGCTTTTGTTTTACAGGATATGTAGCAAAATGCTTGTGGCATGGTGGACCATAGTGTAAAATGTAGGAGGGAATGTTTTGTGATGGGATGTAGATTGAAAAGACAGAAATGGTGTAAGAACAATATTTAGTGGGAATAAAATAGAACGCTTGAGAAAGGAAAGTGACATTATGACTAATACAAAAAAAGAAATAATCAGAACATTGAAATTTGTACTGTTTTCAGCAAGTGCGGGAATCATTCAGGTGCTGAGTTTTACCATTATGGAAGAAGGCTTACACCTGACACATTGGGTTTCCTATTTGGTATCCCTGATATTATCGGTACTGTGGAATTTTACCCTAAACCGCAAATTTACATTTTATTCTGCAAATAATATCCCGGTTGCGATGATGAAAGTGGCAGTGTTCTATTTGATTTTTACACCCCTATCTACATGGTGGACTGCTGTTCTTACCGGGGAAAATGTAGGATGGAATGAATATCTGGTACTGATTGGTACAATGCTGATTAACTTTGCAACAGAGTATTTATATGACAGATTTGTGGTTTTTGGAAAGAGTATTGATACTGCGAAAGCGGGAAATGCGAAAGAAGAGACAGGCCCAAAAGAGGAATAAAGATATGAATTTTGAGGCTTTTGTTGATGACATAAAACAGAATAACTGGAATGTTTTTGGTGCGGAGGTTTATGTGGACGGAAAGCTGGTACACCGGTACGGTGACACGGAGGAAAGCCGCCATCCGATTTATTCCGCAACTAAAACTATTACTTCCATTGCGGTGGGAATGGCAGTGGATGAGGGAAAACTGGACGTAAACAAACCTGTTTTGGAATATTTGCCTGCTGATGTAGTGAAAAAAATGAGACCCAAACAGGTGGAAGCCTACCGTAAAATAACTACAAAACGTCTTTTAACCATGTCGGTGGAAGGGTATCCTTTCCGGGCGGATGGGGAAAGTTGGTTGATAGAATCCCTCAATTATCCTATCCGGGATGTGGACAAAAAAGCCTTTGATTATAGCAACGTTTCTGCTTATTTGGCAGGAGTGGTGACTTCCTATGCCGTGGGCGAGGATTTGTATCCGTATTTGGAACGTAAACTTTTTGGGCCGTTGGGAATTCATAAGCCGCCCTTTGCAAGATGTCCGGATGGATTTTTCTACGGTGCGTCTTCCATGGAACTTACCGTGCATGAACTGAGCAAAATCGGTTTACTTCTTTATAACGGCGGAATCTGTGAAGGCAAACGCATTTTGTCGGAAGAATATGTCAGAGAGGCTACTTCCGTTCAGCAGATGAACCGGGAAGGCGGTTATGGATATTTTATATGGAAATACAAAGATGGTTTTAGCATCAATGGTAAGTGGAAACAAAAGTGCTACGTCTTGCCGGAAAGAAAAATTATGGTGACCTATTTGGCACACATTGAAGATGAGGAATGTAAACTGAAAGAGAGCATGGAAAAATATATTTTATGTCTCCAATGATCCCCATTCCTTATGGAGAAGTAATTATGGAAAAGACAAAAATAGAAGTAAATTTGGACGAGTTTCCGAAGGAACTGCACCCCTTTTTAAAAGGGGCCGAAGTCTATGACAGCAGTAGCAGTTCCAACGCAAAGGTGATTTACAGTGACCTTGGTTATTACATAAAAGTGGCTGCCAAAGGCAGATTGCAAGAGGAGTCTGCACTTACCAAGGTTTTTGCGGACAGGGGACTTGGTGTGGAAGTGGCAGTTTTTCTTTCCGCAGATAAGGATTATCTGGTGACAAAAAGTGCGAAAGGCGAGGATTGCCTTGCCTATTTAGATGACCCGGAAAGACTTTGTAAGGTGCTTGCGGATACAATGAGAGAGCTGCATAGTCGTCCCATAGAAGGTGCACCTATGTCGCCAAGAGTGCAGGATTATTTAGATATCGCAGAAGGCAGGCGGGAGTGTCAGTATGAGCAGTATGTCCTGATGGATAAATTTCCTATCAATTCAAAGGAAGAGGCGTGGCAGGCTATACAGGAAAACAAGCACAGACTGAAGTGGGATACACTGATCCATGGTGATTTTTGTCTTCCCAATGTGATGTTGGATGATTGGAAATTCAGCACCTTTATTGACTTTAATTTGGCAGGAGTAGGAGATAAGCACATAGATATTTACTGGGTGCTTTGGTCCCTAAAATTTAATTTGAAAACCGATAAATACACAGACCTGTTTTTGGATTTGTACGGCAGGGAGAATTTTGAACCGGATATGCTGCGTGTTGTTGCGGCGTTTGAGGTTTGGGGGTAACCCGTCATAGGAGGGCAAAAAATGCGAAAGCTGAAGAAACATATTTGCAGTATATTACTAATGAGCTTGGTGCTGCTTTGTCTGCAGGGCTGTGGAGAAGAAAAACAAAAGGAGATTGCAGTTGACGGAAAAGTGTACACCTATGCCGGTGAGGAACAATCGGAGTTTGAAATGGACAAATTTACCATTACTATATTTGAAGACGGTACATTCTCTTATTATGAAACATTAATCAGTAGTTACATCGGCTTTGGAAAGTGGACCTTGGAAGGAGATGTTTTAACGTTGGAAGATGATCCGCAGGTTTGCTATTATATGATAAATCGTTTCAAGGTGGATGGAGATGATTTGATTTTTATCGAGGAAGGCTCCAGCAATTTTCTTTATAAACACGTAAAAGATGGGGAACGGTTCAAAGGCGAGTTCCTTACCGATGAAACAGAGCAAATGTTGACAGAGGAAGAATAACTGATGGGAAAAATAGAAAAATCATCTGGGGCCATTGGTATTATCGGCGGCAGTGACGGACCGACCTCCGTTTTTATAGCGGGAAAGGGTAAGAAAACCTTAAAACAAAAATGGAAGAGATGGTGCTTTCAGCGTAGAAAAGAACGCATGGCGCGAAAAATCAAGTCGGGAATCCACACCATGGATGAAGTGGTAACTTATATAAAAGAAAAATATGGATTCGAAGAAGTTCCAAAGGAATGTGAAAAATTTCAAAGGCAGTATGAGGAAATGCGGACGTCTTATATTACGCAATGGGAACCCCATCTTTTAGGAGAATATGCCAACCCGCCTGTACTGAAAAGTCATGACAAGGAAGGGTTAGAAGCCTTTTGGGCAGAGTTGGAGTTGCGACAGCAAAAGGCAAAAGAAATTCCGGTTGAGGAATTTGACATTGACCTTCATATTTTGCAAAAAAGGGAAAACAGAACCACCTTGCACATTCATTTGGAATCAAGGTTCGGGCATATCAGCGGTGGCTTCAGCGGTCCCGGGAAATGGGGAAAACGTAGCGGTAAGCGGAAGTTTGACCGGGTGTATAAAGATATTTATCTGTACTACGGTGTGTCTGAGGAAGACATCGCAGGAAAAACGAAACGATATGCGGATTTGCTGCGGACTCTTGCCATGAAGTGACCGAAAAAAGAACTAGGGACTGGGAGAAAACTATGAAACGATTTGAGGAACTTACTCTTATAAATTACTGTCATCCGGATTGCACACCGCTTTTGAATATTATGCGGTTGCCAAAGCAGGATGCATTCCGGTTGGCAAAGGAACTTGCCGCGGCGCATCCAAATACGACTGCCTTTTATAGGTTTGGGGATTTTGAGAATTATTATGCCCTGCGGGAGGCACAGGACAAATATCTTTATTCCAAGTTTATGGAATTGGGCGGTATGCCCAAGGAGGAGCATCCCTTATCTTTTGTGATAGAAGG
>JAZNGC010000057.1:0-16593 GCA_045589155.1 Lachnospiraceae bacterium | reverse complement strand
TGGAACCACATGCCACAAGTGTTACAAGCATGGAAAGAACACATGCCAGCACACACATTTTTCTTACTCGTTTCAAAACGCCCATCTTCATTAGTAATCTCCTTTTCCGGATTATAGTAAGTGATAATTGTAGAATTATCTTCTTTTAGTATACGCATCTTCCGAAAACATGTCAACATCTAATACTTTAGTACCATGGCTTTCTTTGTTCTCGTCAACTCTCTATTTGTAGCAGATGTTCTTCGTCCATTATCAAAACTGATTATTGGCAACAAAAAACCTCTGAAGATTTCTCTTCAGAGGTTTTCTTAGCAGCGCTACAAGGATTCGAACCTTGAAATGACGGAGTCAGAGTCCGTTGCCTTACCGTTTGGCGATAGCGCTATGTCGTGATTACTTGATGTATTATACATGAAGTATTTCCCTTTTGCAATACCTTAATTCAATTTTTTTCAACTTTTTTGAGCAAAAAATATATTCAATTTCTACAATAAACATCGCACCGGGCATTCCGGTGCGATGCATCATACCAAATAATTCATTTGTGAATCTTATTTTATACTTCAAATGTCAACTCTGCATATGTAGGAAGTGGCCAAACCTCTTTGTCAACCATGGTCTCCAAAGCATCCACCGGCTCCCTGAGAGCTTCCATGGCAACCTTCACTTCATCCCTGTATGCAAAAGCCTGTTCTTTCGCATTGGAAATCTTAGCAGCTTTCGCTTCTGCCTCTGTAAGTTTGGACAGTGCTGTCTTTGCTTCTGTCAATTTTTCACAAACTGCATTCAGCATTTCCGCCTGTGCAGACGCATCAGCACCTGCTGCCTTAACAGCGACTACAGTATCTGCCAAATTTTTAGTATACTTAACCACTGCAGGGAGAATCTGTCTGGAAGCCATCTCAATCATGGTGAGAGCTTCAATATTGATGGTCTTTGCATAGGTTTCATACAGAATTTCTTCACGGGATTCCAATTCCACTCTTGTGAAGATACCAAACTTCTCAAACAGTTTTACAGCCTTTTCTGTTGTAAGTGTACCGGCAGCCTCAATCATGGTACTGATATTGGGAAGACCCCGTCTTGCCGCTTCCTCCACCCATTCCTGGGCATAGCCGTTGCCATTGAAGATAATTCTCTGGTGCTCAGTCATGTATTTTTTAATCAGATCATGCACTGCCATCTCAAAGTTTTCTGCTTTTTCAAGTTCATCCGCAGCTTCACAGAAAGCTTCTGCCACAATGGCATTCAAAATGGTATTGGGGCTACCGATGGAATCGGAAGAACCAACCATACGAAACTCAAATTTATTACCTGTGAAAGCAAAAGGTGATGTTCTGTTTCTGTCCGTAGCGTCCTTTGCAAACTCCGGCAAAGTAGAAACGCCTGTCTCCAATTTACCGCCGTCTACCAAATGATCAGCAGTTCCTGTTTCTACAAGCTGCTTTACCACGTCCTCAAGCTGCTCTCCAAGGAAAATGGAGATGATAGCGGGCGGAGCCTCACAAGCACCCAGTCTGTGATCATTTCCTACATCGGATGCACTCTGGCGGAGCAAATCCGCATGGGTATCCACTGCTTTCATAATACAAGCCAATACCAAAAGAAACTGGATATTTTCATTTGGTGTATCTCCGGGGTCGACCATATTTACACCGTTGTCGGTACAAATAGACCAGTTATTGTGCTTACCGGAACCATTTACACCTGCAAAAGGTTTCTCATGAAGCAGGCAGGCAAGTCCGTGTCGGCCTGCAACCTTTTTCATGGTTTCCATGACAAGCTGGTTGTGGTCCACCGCAATGTTAGCGGTCTCATAAATGGGTGCAAGCTCATGCTGTGCGGGAGCCGCCTCGTTGTGCTGGGTCTTTGCAGTAACGCCCAGCTTCCACAATTCAATATTTAAATCCTTCATAAAGGAACCCACACGTTCACGGATAGTACCAAAATAATGGTCATCCATTTCCTGTCCCTTAGGGGCCGGTGCACCAAACAATGTACGTCCCGCAAAAATCAAATCTTCACGTTTCAGATATTTTTCTCTGTCAACCAGGAAATACTCCTGCTCGGCACCTACATAAGGGATCACCTTTGTAGCTTCCGTATTTCCAAACAGACGCACGATACGCAATGCCTGCTGGCCCACTGCTTCCATGGAACGGAGCAACGGAGTTTTGGTATCGAGAGCCTCTCCTTTATAAGAACAGAACGCAGTAGGAATGCAAAGAGTCACACCGGTTGCATCTTCCTTTAAAAAGGCGGGGGATGTAATATCCCAGGCAGTATAGCCTCTGGCCTCAAAAGTAGCACGAAGACCACCGGAAGGGAAAGAAGATGCATCAGGCTCACCCTTAATCAACTCCTTACCGGAAAATTCCATGAGCATTCTGCCTTCCTCATCGGGATGGGTTACGAATGAGTCATGCTTTTCAGCTGTGATACCGGTAAGGGGCTGGAACCAGTGACAATAATGAGTGGCACCGTGTTCAATTGCCCAATCCTTCATTTCCTTTGCAACAATATCAGCAGTGGCAAGAGAAAGCTCACCGCCCTGCTCCATAATACGTTTTACTTCCTTAAACACATTTTTCGGTAAACGTTCTTTCATGGTCCGTAAAGTAAATACGTTACTGGCAAATAATTCTTCTACATTCAACACTTCGCTCATACCATTTCATCCTTTCTCTCCGCTTATCCTTTATAGAAATCCGCAGCGGAAAGTTCATTGCAATATTGTACAATACTTGCTTATCGGCGGTCAACGGATTTTTTACCATAAGCCTCACTACTGTGCATTCTTTACCCTCAGCAGGTCATATTTTTCCGGAACTTGGGACAACTTTAACCACAATACCTGCTTGGGATGGGGTGCACTGTCCACACTTTCCATATCTTCCGTGTACATTTTTTCCACAGTTACGGGCACATTTTCGCCGTTGGGCTTCATAATCTCAATGCTGTCACCCACACAGAATTTATTTCTCTGCTCGATGCGTACCAAACCATCTTTCTCATCATCAACGATTCCAAGGTAAATATATTCGTTTACATAAGTATTGTTATCGTAAATCTGTGTATTTTCATCAGGCTTTCCGAAATAGAATCCCGTTGTAAACTGTCTGTAAGTACATTTTGCAATTTCCGCACGGTACCAGTCCAGATTTTTCCGGTACTTTTCTTCAGACTCGAAAAAGTCATCAATGGCTTTGCGGTAGGTTCTCGCCACAGTCGCCACATACAGGGCAGTTTTCATACGCCCCTCGATTTTCAAGCTGTCTATTCCGGCTTCTACCATTTCCGGCATATATTCAATCATGCATAAATCTTTGGAGTTAAAAATATAGGTGCCTCGCTCATTTTCATAAACCGGCAAATACTCCCCGGGGCGGTTTTCTTCCATAATGGCATATTTCCAACGACAGGGATGAGTGCAGGCTCCCTGATTTGCGTCACGCCCGGTAAAATAGCTGCTGAGCAGACATCTTCCGGAATAGGAAATGCACATAGCACCGTGAATAAAGCTCTCGATTTCCATATCCTCCGGAATGTGGTCCCTGATTTCCCTTATTTCCTTTAATGAAAGTTCTCTGGCGGAAACCACACGCTTTGCTCCCATATTCCACCAGAACAGATAGGTCTGCCAGTTGGTATTGTTTGCCTGGGTGGAAATGTGGATTTCCATTTCAGGACACACTTTCTTTGCAATGGTAAACATACCGGGGTCCGAGATAATCAATGCATCGGGCCTGTCCGGTTTCATATTCCAAAGTTCATTAAAATATTCTTCCGCACCTTCCAAATCTCCGTTGTGGGCAAGAATATTGGCGGTAACATATACCTTTACCCCATGGGCATGGGCAAAGGCAACACCTTCTGCCATATCCTCCATGGAAAAGTTCTTTGCTTTGGCACGAAGACCAAAGGCTTCTCCGCCGATATATACCGCATCTGCTCCGAAAACAACTGCGGTTTTCAATACTTCCAGACTGCTGGCAGGTACCAGAAGTTCCGGTTTACGTCTGTTTTCACTCATTTTTATTCTCCTTGCAATTTCCCCTCATTGCCGGCTTCCATACTATCTACATTATGTTTCCCACTGTTCTTCACACTGAGCGTCACCCCATCCCCAAGAGGAATGATGGTTGTAGTGAGAAGAGGATGATGGGTCAGTTCAAAAAGATAGTCTCTCATGCGGGCATGAATGGTCCTGTTTCTTCTGGTTACCGCAAAACGGGATTCCATCACGTCCCCATCCTGCAACACATTATCTGACACCAAAAGACCACCCTCCGAAAGAAGGCGCAATATATCCGGCATAAAATGTATGTACTGTCCTTTTGCCGCATCCATAAAAATAAAGTCATAGGGACCTTCCAGTTCCTTCAATATATCTGTGGCATCCCCTTCTAACAGGGTAATGGCATTTGCTTTTCCGGCTCTTTCGAAATTCTCTTTCGCTATGGGAATGCGTTTTTCATATTTCTCTATGGTAGTAATGTGGCAATCCGCCGGCCCATACTCACTCATAAGCAGAGCAGAAAAACCGATGGCTGTCCCCACCTCCAAAATACGTTTCGGTTTTTGGAATGCCAATAAAAACTTTAAAAAGTTCTGCATCTCCTTGCGGATAATGGGCACCTCTGTCTCCAACGCATATTTTTCTATTTCATTCAAAAACGGCGTGTTGCCTTTATCAAACGAGTTAATAAAGGCAACCATTCTTTCATCTATAATCATTCTTTGTTCTCCGTACTTTCCTCGGGATCTTCAGACATTACTTCCATCATTTCCTTTGGTTTCATGGAAGTATGCAAAACATAAGTACCGGGCTTAATTTCGTCCTTATATTCAGACAAAATGTTTTGCAGATAGAACAAATTGGCATCCCGGATAAGTCCTTTACTCTGCAACATTTCGCCGATTTCCTTTGTACTGCTTCCCATCTCAACCGTTACTTTTACTTCCCAACCTTCTTCTTTGGTTGTCATAGCAGGTTCAGCGAAGATACGAAAACCGTAATTATAGGCAAGTAATGAACCTTGGTATACATAATAAACAACCAAAATAATTACTGCCACTTTTGTTATAGTGCCAAGAATGGCAAACACCAAATCTCTGGTTTTCATGGTACTCCTCCTAGTCAATACTCCAACTTTTCCAAAAACTCGTCAGCCTCACATTTTATACTTCCATGATAATCGGTAAAATCATAGGACGGCGTTTTGTCTTTTTCCAGACATATTCTCCAAGGGCGTCTCTTGTTGTTGTCTTTAACTTGCCCCAATCGCTGATACCTCTGTCAATGCAATGCTGAACCGCCTCATCCACAACCAGGCGTGCTTCATCCATGAGTTCATCAGACTCCCTTACATAGACAAATCCTCTGGAAACAATATCCGGTCCGGACACAATCTGTCCGCTGTATCTGTCCATGGCCATAACCACTATCAGAATACCGTCTTCTGCCAAATGTTGTCTGTCGCGAAGCACCACATTTCCTACATCGCCAACACCCAGACCATCTACCAGAATGCCTCCTACAGGCACCTTACCTGCCACTCTTGCATTTTCTTCAGACAGTTCCAGCACATCACCGGATGCAAGAATAAATATATTTTCCTTGCTGATGCCAAGGGACTCCGCAATTTTTGCCTGGGCACGCAAATGTTTGTACTCACCGTGGGCAGGAACCGCATACTTGGGCTTTACAAGAGAGTAAATCAATTTAATTTCTTCCTGGCATGCATGTCCGGAAACATGGGCATCCTGGAAAATCACGTCTGCACCTTTACGTAAAAGTTCATTGATAATCTTGGTGACAGCTTTCTCATTACCCGGAATGGGATGTGAGGAAAGGATAACCGTATCCCCCGCTCCCACCGTAATCTTTTTGTGCATACCACCGGCCATACGGCTGAGAGCGGCCATGTTTTCTCCCTGGCTGCCGGTAGTAATAATTACCTGCTGATTGGGTGGATAATTTTTCAACTGATCCATCTCTATAAGTGTCTGATCCGGGATACTCAGATATCCCAATTCAGATGCAATATTGATGGTATTTACCATACTTCTGCCTTCCACCACTACCTTACGGCCGAATTTATAGGCAGTATTAATAATCTGTTGCACACGGTCCACATTGGACGCGAAAGTTGCAACAAAAATACGGGTATTTTTATGCTCCGCAAACAGGGTGTCAAAGGTACTTCCCACTGTTTTTTCCGACGCAGTAAAACCGGGACGCTCTGCATTTGTGGAATCACAAAGTAGAGCAAGTACACCTTTCTTTCCAATCTCTGCGAAACGCTGCAAATCAATGGCATCACCAAACACAGGAGTATAATCCACCTTAAAGTCACCGGTGTGCACCACTGTTCCCGCAGGAGAATAAATTGCCAATGCCGACGCATCCACAATACTGTGATTTGTCTTAATAAATTCAACGCGAAGTTGTCCCAAATTGATACTCTGTCCAAATTTTACAACCTTGCGTTTTGTTTCTTTTACCATGTTATGCTCTTTCAACTTATGCTCTATCAAACCGATAGTAAGTTTGGTTGCATAAATAGGCACATTTACTTTCTTTAAAACATAGGGAAGGGCACCGATGTGATCCTCATGTCCGTGGGTAATCACAAAGCCTTTTACCTTTTCAATGTTTTCTTCCAAATAAGTAACATCCGGGATTACCAAGTCAATTCCCAGCATATCGTCTGCCGGAAATGCCAGACCGCAATCCACAACAACAATACTGTCTTCGTATTCAAAGGCAGTAATGTTCATTCCAATCTGTTCCAAGCCACCCAAAGGGATTATCTTTAGCTTAGAAACATTCATATTATCTTTTTTCTTCAAACGTTTTACCTCCGATTTCAAAAAACATCGGATGACTATTCTCCGTCCACAAATTCAATATCATCCAACATGTTTTCAAATACTTCCGCAACCGCCTGCAGTTCCACGTCATCCGATACGATAGTGAAGACACTTTCCGGCTCTCCGTCCGCAGATATGTCCTTCAAAATAAGGGCTTCGCCGTCTCCCTCTTCAAAATCAGTAACCAGAATATAATTGTAACCGCCTATGCGGGTCTGTTCTAACACAAAAAAATCTACCGGATCTGCTCCGTCCGGGCGGAAAGTGATTTTTTCCATTTTATCTCTCCTTCATGCTACGCATATCCAAATAGCCCTGCAGAATAAAAACTGCCGCTAATTTATCAACATGTTCTTTTCTTTCTTCCCTGCGAAGGCCTGCCTCAATCATAGCCTTGTCCGCTGCTACAGTGGTCAGTCTCTCATCCCACATATGTACGGGAAGTCCTGTTCTTCTTTCCAGTTTTTCTTTGAACTCCATAGTAAGTTCTACGCGCTCACCCTCTGTATTATTCATATTTTTGGGCAAGCCGAGTACAATTTCTTCTACTCCGTACTCTACAATCAGTTCTTCAATTCTCGCCAAAGTCTGACGCAACTTATTCTCTTCTTTTCGACGTATAATCTCTTTTCCCTGAGCAGTAAAAAGCAATTCATCACTGATTGCCACACCCACGGTCTTTGAACCGAAATCCAGTCCCATGATACGCATAAGACTCTTCCTCCGTTATTCCCACTTTTTTGTTTTGATATAATTTGTCAGCAGTTCTTCTACCAACTCATCCCTCTCAACCTTCATAATCATGCTGCGGGCATTCTTATGACTGGTAATATAAGTAGGATCGCCACTCATGATATAACCCACGATCTGATTTACCGGATTATATCCCTTCTCTGTCAAAGCCCCATAAACTGTGGACAGCACTTCTCCCACACCTGTCTGCTGCTCTGTTTCAACTTTAAAATACTGTGTACTCTCGATATTCTTCATGCTGTCTTCCTCTTCAATAACTGTAACTCTAATAACCTATCTTTTATCTTACCTTATCTCTTATAAAAATTCAACTAAGCGAGCCAATAAAATATCATCCTTCAGAAATCCTTCTATCTTCTCCCTGCGGATTACATTGGTCAAATCTTCCTCTGTCTGCTTTGCCACTTTTACATACTCTTTTGTGTGACCTATCTGATAGATTTTTCCATCTATTTCCTTTGCTTCCTCGTACAGTACCTCTACTTCTGCACCTACATAGAATTCTCTGAATTCCTTGGATTGTCTCTGTTCCATGGCAAGCAGTACATCACTCCGCTTTGCCTTCAACGGTTCCGGCACCTGATTTTTCATATCTGCTGCCCGGGTTCCCTTACGCACAGAATAGCGGAACACATGCATCTCATACAGATTCAAAGCATCTAAATATTTGCGGGTTTTTTCAAATTCATCTTCCGTCTCTCCCGGGAAGCCCACAATAACGTCTGTGGTAATAGCCGGATGCACATAGGCTTTTCTAAGATTTTCCACACAATTAAAGTATTCACCGGCACTGTAGTGTCTATTCATCCTTTTTAGTGTCTCATCACAACCGCTCTGCAAAGACAAATGAAAATGAGGACACACCTTGGGGAGCATAGCCAATCTTTTTGCTGTTTCTTCTGTTATAATACGGGGTTCCAGAGAGCCAAGCCGGATTCTCTCAATACCGGTAATTTCGTGAATTTTTTCCACAAGGGTAATCAGATAATCCTGCCCCTGATAATGTTCTGTGCGGTTTTCCAAATCAATCCCGTAAGAACTGATATGAATACCTGTCAACACAATTTCCTTATACCCATTGGCTGCAAGTCCACGGATTTCACGCAAGATATCTTCTTCCTTACGGCTACGCACCCTTCCTCTGGCATAAGGTATAATGCAATAAGAGCAAAACTGATTGCAGCCATCCTGAATCTTAATATAAGCTCTTGTATGCTCTGCGGTCTGCTCTAATGTCATCTCTTCATACTCATCGGTGCAGTTTATGTCTATGACACTTGTGTCATTTAATGTTTTATCAGTTTTTTCCTTCTCCCTTTGTTCCAGAAAAGTCTCCAAAATTTCCACCAAATCTTTTTTCCGGTTATTTCCGATTGCCAAATCAATAGCGCTGTCTTTTTCTACGTCTTCTTTTCCGGTCTGTACATAGCAGCCTACCGCTACCACTACTGCATCGGGATTTTTCTTTTTTGCACGATGCAACATCTGTCTGCTCTTTCGATCCGCAATATTGGTAACCGTACATGTATTTATAATGTAAATATCAGCCTCAGTATCAAATGGTACAATGCAAAAGCCCTTTTCTTGTAACATTTGTTGCATAACGTCCATTTCATAGGCGTTTGTTTTACATCCGAGGTTGTGTAATGCTACATTTTTCATAGTATTCCTTTCGAATTTTGTGTTGTTTTATCATTGACTTTTATCCCATCACACATTAAGATGAGATAGAAGGTATGAAAAAACTCAAGGAGGTAATTCAACATGAAAACAGTTTCAATCTCTTTAAACTCCATTGACAAAGTAAAATCATTTGTTAATGATATTACCAAGTTTGATTATGACTTCGACCTTGTATCAGGCAGATACGTAATCGATGCTAAATCTATCATGGGTATTTTCAGTCTGGACCTGTCCAAACCTATCGATTTGAACATTCACGCTGAAGAAAATTTGGAAGCAGTACTGGAAATTATCAAACCGTACTTAATCTAATCCAAACACTAAATGTCGCCGCAGGGCGGCATTTTTTTGTGATGGCACAATGATTATGCAACAAGAGCACCGACTTCTCTTGACCAAATCTAATCTTCATCAGACCCGCTCCCGCTTCGCAAAAAACGTAACGGTACATAAGGTTGCAAAGTACGCAACCTAAGTGCCGACGTTTTTTGAGAGTCTGCTGAAAATTAATTTGTCAAGGGTTAGTCGGTTTTATTCTGTCGCAATAATTAATTCTTTTGTCTCAAGTGCCACTCTAACCAATTCATCAATATTCTCAGCCAGATTTTCCTCATGCTTACGGATGACATTCAAATTCGGTTTTGTAACCGGATGTTTCGCAACGAAGATAGTACAGCAATCTTCGTAAGGAAGAATGGAGGTCTCGTAAGTATCGATTTTCTCAGAAATATCAATGATATCCTGCTTATCAAAAGCAATGAGAGGTCTGTAAACCGGAAGTTCACACACATCGTTGGTTGCAGCAAGGGACTGCATGGTCTGGGATGCAACCTGTCCGATGCTCTCTCCGGTGATAAGCCCCAGACACTCTGTTTCTTTTGCAATACTTTCCGCAATTCTCATCATATATCTGCGCATGATGATAGTCAGTTCATCATGAGGACATTTCTCATAAATATACATCTGAATATCCGTGAAATTAATAACATGAAGGTAGATGGGACCGGTATAACGGGAAACGATTTTCGCCAGGTCAACAACCTTCTGCTTTGCTCTTTCACTGGTATATGGCGGTGCATGGAAGTATACCGCATCAATTTTTACACCACGTTTTGCCACCATGTAACCGGCTACCGGAGAGTCAATACCACCGGAAAGCAGCAGCATCGCTTTGCCGCCGGTTCCCACAGGCATTCCTCCCGGGCCCGGAATAATTTCAGAATAAACATAAATCTTCTCACGGATTTCAATGTTAAGCATAATTTCAGGTGCATGCACGTCAACGCTCATCTCAGGAAAAGCATTTAAAATTGCACCGCCCAATTTTGCATTGATTTCCATAGAATCCAAGGGGTAATTTTTTCTGGCACGTCTCGCTGCAACCTTGAAGGTCTTATTTTTGTCAGGATACACTTCGTCCATATACTTGGTTACATCCTCACAAAGTTTCTCAAAACCTTCATCCTCAAGCTGCACAACCGGACAAATACCGGAGATACCGAACACCTTCTGAAGTCTTGCTACCACTTCATCAAAATCAAAATCTGTCTGGGCATCCACATAAATACGTCCGGAATTTTTACGGTAAGTAAACTCTCCGTCGCATTTTTTCAAGGCATATTTAATCTGCTGTACCAGCGCATCTTCAAACAAATATCTGTTTTTACCTTTTAAGCCGATTTCGGCATACTTTATCAAAAATGATTTAAACATAAATTTCCTCTTTCTTATTTTCTGGTGTATTTCCGGAGCATGGGAACCATCTCTCCAAGTGCCTTCAAGGTATAATCAATCTCCTCTTCCGTTGTAAATACGGAAAAACTGAACCGGATAGTGGAATCCAGCAAATCTCTTTCCACGCCGATAGCCTTCAGAGTAGCGGAAATCATGGGTTTATTGGAAGCACAGGCACTTCCGGCAGAAACATAAATCCCTCTGTCTTCCAGTGCATGAAGTAACACTTCGCTACGGATTCCTCTCACGGAAACACTGACAATATGAGGCGCCGCGTCCCTTCCGGTCAAACCGTTCACCTTCATATCCTCCATGCTTTCCAGTCCCTTGATAAAACGTTCTTTCAATGCGTACAGTTTATCTGTATCCTGTTCCAGAT
The DNA here is from genome assembly GCA_045589155.1 of Lachnospiraceae bacterium. Classification (GTDB taxonomy): domain Bacteria; phylum Bacillota; class Clostridia; order Lachnospirales; family Lachnospiraceae; genus Acetatifactor. Next base: position 5,168 of record JAZNGC010000057.1, on the reverse strand, counting down.
TGGCATACATCAAATCTGCTGCCCTTGCCATTCCTGACACACCGGGCACATTTTCCGTACCGGAACGCAGTCCCTTTTGCTGCCCGCCACCGAATACGATGGGCTGGATTTTTACCCTTTCACCCACATACAAAACGCCCACACCCTTGGGGCCATGAATTTTATGGCTGCTTACAGACAACAAGTCTACGTTCATCTTTTTGGGATATATACGGAACTTACCAAATCCTTGTACCGCATCCACATGGAACAGAATATTGGGATTTATCTTTTTTATCAGTGCGCCTGCTTCTGCAATGGGCTGCACTGCACCAATTTCATTATTGGTATGCATAATTGACACTAAAATAGTATCGGGCCTGATGGCATTTTTTAAAACGTCCAATTCAATTCTTCCAGTACGGTCCACAGGCAAATAGGTCACTTGAAATCCCTGCTTTTCCAAATAGGCGAAAGTTTGCAACACAGCAGGATGTTCTATTACCGTAGTAATAAGATGTTTGCCTGCTCTGTGATTTGCCAGTGCGCATCCGATAATTGCCATATTGTCTGACTCCGTACCACCGGAGGTAAAATAGATTTCTTTTTCATTCACTTTCAGTATCTTTGCAAAAACTTCTTTTGCATAACGGATATATCTCTCGCTCTCGACACCTTTATTGTGCATGCTGGAAGGATTTCCGTAGTCTTCACACATGATTTTCACCATAGCCTCAGCTACTTCCGGAAACACTCTGGTTGTGGCAGAGTTGTCTAAATACACTTCCATTGTCTCACACTCCTTTTATTTTTATCTATTAATATTCTATGCATAATTTGGGGCTTTGTGTCATATAGGAGGCCTGCCTTAGGATCATTGTTCTTCCATCTTATACATAATCCAGGACATTACCGTAAATCCTGCTGTTTCTGTACGAAGAATACGTTTGCCCAAAGTAATGGGTTCCACTCCTGCTGCTCGGGCTTTTTCCACTTCTGCTTCCTCGAATCCGCCCTCGGGACCGATAAAAACAGCGATATCCTGTCCGGATGTAATGCCCTCAATCAATTCTCTGGTTTTTGCCATGCCTTCCGCCAGTTCATAAGGAATTACTTTCATATCCATATTTGATGCATATTGCAGAGCTTCCCCAAAGGTCATTACCCTTGACACCTCAGGGACAACACGGCGTTTGCTCTGCTTTGCCGCTGCCTCGGAGATTTGCTGCCACCGCTGAATCTTAGAAGCTGCTTTTTTATCATCCAGCTTTACCACACAACGCTTGGTTGCCACCGGGATAATTTCATACACCCCAAGCTCCACCATCTTTTGTATGATAAGTTCCATTTTATCTGCCTTGGGAAGGCCTTGGAACAAATGAACCCTAACAGGGAGCTCCAAACCGTCTTCCTTTATAAAGCGCAGTTCACAGCGCACCGTATTCTCATCCATACTGACAATACCACAGCGGTATTCCTTGCCGTCCTGTCCATTGCTTACCGCAATTTCCTCACCGATTTTCATACGGAGCACATTCTTTATATGATTTACGTCATTTCCTGTAATGAAAATGTCTTTTCCCTGAATCTGTTCAGGCTCTACAAAAAATTGATACACTTATGATACCAACCTTTCCGGCAATTTCTATGTCCACGCATCTTCCATTGCCCTAATCTTGTCCCTAGTTCTTACGTGCGGTTACGCTAACCCATTCGCCCTGATAAGTAACTTCAAGCACTTCCAGACCAGCCGCCTTCACTGCATTTACTACGGTTTCTTCCTTGTCATCAATGATGCCGGAAGTAATGTAAATACCGCCCTTCTTCATCTGATTGACAATAACCGGAGTCAGGGGGACAAGCACGTCCGCCAAAATATTAGCTACTACAATGTCATAGCACTCATAGCCAACTTCATCCTGCACTTCTTTTTCCGTGATAATATTTCCAATCATCATAGTGAAAGCATCCGGATTTATACCATTTACTTCGATATTCTCTGCAACTGCAGGAACTGCACAGGGATCAAGGTCTGTGCCCACTACCTTTTTCGCACCAAACATCAGGGAAAGAATGCCTAAAATACCACTTCCTGTTCCCACATCCAAAAGCACGGTTTCTTCATTAATATATTTACGAAGCTGTCTGATACAAAGCTGGGTTGTCTCGTGCATACCGGTTCCAAAAGCTGTACCGGGATCAATGTGAAGTACTATCTTATCCTGATCCTCCACCTTTACATCTTCCCAAGAAGGAATAACAAGAATGTCATCAATATAGAACTGGTGGAAATACTGTTTCCAGTTGTTAATCCAGTCAATATCCTCTGTCTCACCTACCGTAATGGTTCCTTCACCGATTTCCATCCATTGACGCAGATCTTCCAGTTCTGTAGTCACTGCCTCCAGAATCTGCTCCACAGTAGTAGGCTCTCCGTTCACTTCCAGACTGCCGTCCTCTTTTTCTTCCACAAAAAAGCTCAGGTAAGCGATACCGTCATCCTCGGGACCATCGGGAAGGATGTCCACAAACATCTGCTCTTTTTCCCATGCAGTCAGGGGAACTTTATCTTCAATCTGTGCGCCTTCCAGACCGATGTCGTAAAGGGTGCTAATAATGATGTCCTCTGCTTCTGTAATTGTTTTTACTTTAAATTTTATCCATTTCATATTTTTTCCTCGCTGTATTGATTAAGGGGCCTCGCCCACTTTTTTCTCTTGAAATCAGATGACTTGACATAATAAGTCTATTATATTTTAGACGCTTAAAGTGGTGGTGTCAATTAAAGATTTGCCGCGTTTGCAATGAGCCTGGGCTGGACGGTGGCTAAATATGGCTCGTCGGGTGCTTGCACACGTAAGAGCAAATTTAGACAGTGGACAATGCGGCGAATGCCGCGCATCCGGAAAAAGCCCAAACGGGCTTCTTCCGGATGGTGCCCGGCTCCTTTACTGTTCATTAATCACTTTTTTTGCAATCTCACTTGTTTTTTTGACATAAATCTAGTAGAATGAAATAGAACACCAGTTCTGTTTTGTGTATAAGGAGGTCTTACAAATGGATAAGTCACGTATAAAAACAATCCTGGAACAATACGATACAATTGTTCATAAAGAGGAAGAATATAATATTGAATTTTGGTATGCAAGAGAATTAATGCCACTTTTAGGATATGAGCGATGGGAAAACTTTGAGAAAGCCATTCAACGCGCAATGAATTCCTGTGAGGCATCCGGCATTAATACCTTAGACCATTTTCGTGAGGTCACGAAAATGGTTCTGTTAGGAAGCGGGTCTCAAAGACCTGTTAAAGATTATATGCTCACCCGATATGCTTGCTATTTGATTGCTCAAAATGGTGATCCAAAAAAAGAAGAAATTGCATTTGCCCAAAGTTACTTTGCTATCCAAACAAGAAAACAGGAACTAATTGAAGAACGTATTTCCTATATCGAACGTACAGAAGCCAGAGGCAGATTGCGGGAGTCAGAAAAACGCTTATCACAAAATATATATGAGAGAGGTGTGGATGATGCCGGCTTTGGACGTATTCGTTCCAAAGGTGATACTGCATTATTCGGAGGTAAATCCACGCAAGAAATGAAGAAAAAATTGGGTGTGAACGATAACCGGCCATTAGCGGATTTTCTCCCCACACTTACAATTGCCGCAAAGAACCTTGCCACAGAAATGACAAATTATAACGTGGAAGAAAAAGATTTACATGGAGAATTTTCTATTACCGTAGAGCACGTTCAAAACAATTCCACTATTCGTGAAATGTTAGGTCAAAGGGGAATTAAACCCGAAAATTTGCCCGCATCAGAAGACATAAAGAAACTGGAACGTCGCGTAAAATCCCAAGAAAAGAAAATTGCAACTCAATCCGGAAAACTGCCGGAGAAAAACTATTCCCAGACATAAAAAATGAGGCCGGAATTATCCGGCCTCGCCTAATCACATCACGTAAATATACGCCTTAATCTTTATTTCCAAAACTTCTTCTTTTTGTCTTTGCCGTCTTTCTCATCCTTAGGACCATCCTGGCCAGAGATGTTCTTAGCCGCATTCAAGCTGTCATCATGAGCTTCATCAAACTTCTTAAGAAGTTCCTTGGCTTCATGGGACAATTTGTCGGGCACCTGAACCACCAAGGTTACATAGTGGTCACCTCGGATATCCTTGTTGCGGAGTGTGGGTACACCCTTTCCTTTCAGACGGACCTTAGTATCTGTCTGGGTTCCGGGTTTGACGTCATAAACCACCTTGCCGTCTACGGTATCAATCACTACTTCACCACCCAGTGCTGCTACTGCAAAGGACATGGGCACTGTGGAGTAAATGTTGTAATCCTGACGCTGGAAAATGGGATGTCTTCCCACGATAACTTCCACCAGAACATCGCCTCTGGGGCCACCGTTTGTACCGGGTTCACCAAGTCCGGGAAGTCTCTTGCATTGTCCGTTGTCAATACCGGCGGGAATATCCACTGCGTAGCGTTTTCTCATGGGAACATAACCGGTTCCATGACAATCCACACATCTCTCGCGGATAATCTTACCGCTTCCCTGACAATCGGGACATGCCTGCACATTGCGGACTGTACCAAAGAAGGACTGCTGGGTAAACATTACCTGACCTTTCCCGCCACACTTTGTACAGGTTTCCGGATGAGTTCCGGGCTTTGCACCGGTGCCGGCACAAGTCTTACAATTTTCCTTTACGGTAAGTTCAATCTCTTTCTCACAGCCAAACACTGCTTCCTCAAAAGTAACTCTGACACTGGTACGCAAGTTTGCACCCTTCATGGGACCATTGTTGCGGGCACTGCTTCTTCTGCCGCCACCGAAAAAGTCACCGAACAGATCACCGAAAATATCTGTAAAATCCATTCCACTGAAATCGAAGCCACCCATTCCGCCTGCGCCGCCGTCAAAAGCCGCATGACCATACTGATCATACTGGCGTTTCTTTTCGGGGTCACTGAGTACAGCATATGCTTCGGATGCTTCCTTAAACTTTTTCTCCGCTTCCTGGTCACCGGGATTTGCATCCGGATGATATTTCTTGGCAAGAGCACGATATGCTTTTTTCAGAGTTGCTTCGTCTGCGTTTTTATCTACGCCAAGCACCTCATAATAATCTCGCTTTTGTTCTGCCATTTTGGGATTCCTCCAAATCTATCTTCA
>JAZNGC010000056.1:0-12243 GCA_045589155.1 Lachnospiraceae bacterium | reverse complement strand
TGTTCTGAATAATTCTTTAAGAATTTTCAGGGTTGCATTGCTGTTTATTTGTCAAAGTTCATTTTTGCTTTTCGTTGCTTCCTTGTGAGCCGCAACTCGTTTATAATATCACGCGCCTGCTCTCTTGTCAACAACTTTTTTAATTTATTTTTTGTTGGCGCTTTTCTGTTTCGTTTTGTGTTTCACGCGACAACGAAGATGAGTATAACACCCCATATCAACCTTGTCAACAGTGTTTTTAATAATTTTTCAAATAATTAGATACAATTTATTCCAGTACTAAAAAAAGCCCGTAAATACGGGCTTTTCATGTTTTTAATAGAGAAACAATTCACACACAATTCTCTGCTTTTTAATTATTTAAGCAAAATTTTCGCTGTTGCAGACTCACTTTTAAGAGAAATATCCAGATTAAGTATCTCTGTTGCTTTATCTTCCGTCACTTCAGCCAGCATAACCAACGCAACCGTTTCATTTGCTTCCATACTTTCATCGAATGTAGACATATCATTGGGCAACATAGTAGATAGAATCTTTACCTCTCTGTCTCCATTCAACGAAATCTTCATTTGAGGAGAAGAACTAAAGAAATCAACTCTGTTTACCATTTCACTTTTATTTGTCACTTCAAAATTCATTACAAGCAGTTTTTTCCCCGGTTTAGCATCCAAAGCAAAATAATCATTGGCATCATTTTCCGAATAAGAATCTGCAAAATATGCATCGACAAAAAGAATCTCTATTTCGTCATATCCGAAGAACTCTTCCATAGAGGAATGGTAGCCTTTATCTTCACTGACATCGACGGTCTCTTTATCCTCCACCGGATCCATACCTTTATTCTCTTCTTTTTCGGATTCGGATTCAATTTCGGTCTCTTTTTGTACGAAATCTTCATATAAAGATAAATCCACCAGACGGTTATCGTATGATGCGTCATATTTAAGTGCTACATCCGCAGCATAGTTGACAATCTGTCCCTCTGCTTCTTCACTCAACTGTGGAATAGTATTTTCACAGCCGCACATACCGAACAATATAGCCACACATACGCTTGCAATTAGTTTCCTCTTCATATGTTTTCACCTCTATTGGCCATCTTCTTTTCCAACAAAATATAAATACATGATATTGATAATATAATAACACCAACAATAAAAAATAACAACATTCGTTCCATAATAGGTGTGGAACTAAAATCATAAAACATAATTTTTAAACTTGTTAATAAAGAAAGCGCAAGTCCGTATACTCTCACAGATTTCTGTTTTGTCACAAAGCCTACAATAACACATACTATGGCAATCACCATTATAATACTACTAATAATAACAGCCGTCTTGATGCCACTGGCAAATACCATATAAGTCCAAAAAACCGCAAGAAGCAAATATTTGAATTTGAACTCCATATTATATTTTTCACTAAACACCAATACGATAACGGCCGTTCCAAGCAATGCCATGATTATGCTGTTTAAATAGTCCTGTTCAAAAACGGCTAACAGAGCCCATAGTGCCATGATTATCAGATTAATTCCGTTATAAACCTTCTGACAGTTGTCTCTCCAAAACTTAACATGATTAAACAATAGAAGAAACACAAAAAGCACTCCGACTATAACAGAGGAAATCAAAGATATTCCCCACATTTTATAAGCAACGAAAACCGTTACTACACCGGTTATCATAATCTGATGAAAAACCTTAAAATGCTTTAATGCAAAAACAGAAAGGATAAATGCTGCAACGTAAGCATACGCATACCAGCCATCCATATTAAAGTACAGTAACGCTATGAATGCCGTGCCAGATGTTATCGCAATATCTCCTACCCTCAAAGCTTTTATTCTTGACAAAATTTTTGTAACTATAAATATAGAAAGGTTTGCGATTACAAAGCTTGTGGCACTTCCCCAAATGCCATAAGAAATAAATAACATCAGAACAACCGCATAAAATTGAATCCATTTATAATTACTTTTTGCAAATACCACAAAAAAGGTTAACGCCAGCACTACAAACAATGAAAGGCAGATATGTCCCCACATTTCACTGCTAAGACCTAAATCCACATACAGATAAGCTTCCTTCACCCAATGTACACAAACAACAAAAAGCATACTTTGCAGGAACAGCATCACACTATACAGCAATGCGTAATCCGTTGCGTTGCAGTATATTCCTTCACTCTTTTTCTTTTCCACACAATTTACTAATGCTTTAAAAATCAGACCGATAATTAAAATATTACTTAACAGGAAAAGACAACAAAGTCTCATATCTGTATCAAAATACCAGCCGCGATAAGCAAATGACAATGCAAACACAGTATTGGTTACAAGATGTGTAATATGCATTCCAATCTCATGTTTTTTCACCGGAACCAAAACAGAAACAATACCGGTTGCAAAAAGCACCACTGTAAGCATGGCAAAATCTATATCACTTCCCAGGCCGCTGGCAGGCCAAAATGATATGTAACATCCAAGAAAACTAATTATCTTGAGAATAACAGAGTCTTTCTTTCTACTGATAAGTACTGCCGGCAACGTAATAACTACCGTTATAAATGCTGCTACAATACTATTAAAATTATCCCAGAGCACGCAGTTAATCATTGTTGACGCATACAAACCACATATACCAAGCCCTGTAACAGCATGTGACAATTTCTCTGTCCTTTTACGAAGTAAAAGTTCAGATACAAGGATTAGCACACCGAAAACAATATACAGGCACACACCTTTAAACAAATCGCCCATATAATTGATTCCCATCATTACAAAGGCAATCAATATAAACAAAATACCAATTACGCAGAAAGCATCTGCCCCAATTTTATATTCAACGCTACTCTTTCTCGGAGCAACAGTCTGAGGTTGCATCTGTTGCGGAAAGGGTTGAGGTTGAGGCTTAGGCTGAGACTGTACGGGAACCTGCGGAAAATACTGCAAATACATTGCATACTTACTGTTTATATCCTCTTCCAAACTCATGGCACTATTGCTTTGGTTTGTCAGAACTGTCTGCATCTGCTCCAAATACTTTGTAAAGTTGGAATCTTGGGATTCCAGTCTTAGTTTATCCAGTTTTAGCTGAATAGCTTCCAGTTTCCCATTGCATACTTGTCCTTGTCCAATACTTGCCTCCCCGGATGCAACTTGTATCGGATTTCCTGCCTGAAGATACTGCAAATATTGTCTGTAGTTCCGGTCGATGTCCTGTTCTAAACACCTGGCACTTACAAATTGTTTATCCAGTACATTCTGCATCTGATTTAAATATTGTGTAAAATTGGGATCCTTGGATTCCTGGCGCCACATATTTAATTTCACTTGAATATTTTCTAATTTTCCGTATTCCTTCATCATAATCCCTCTACTATATATTCTTTATATTTTTCTTTTTCCCTCTCTTTACAATTTACCACCAAACATACGCCGCTTTCAATATATTCTTGTGAAATCACATTTCCATTTTCAATCAATGCAGAAACAACATGCCCCTTATCGTAAGGAATCAGAAATTTTACTGTACAATTTCCGGCATATAAAGTGTCTGTAATCATTCGGACCAACTCATTCATTCCCTGACCTGATTTTGCAGACATATAAATCTTATTTCCGCTAACAACAGGTAAAGTTTCCCCCGTTATTTCTTCACTTCCTGCTGAACCAACACATAAATCTGCTTTGTTATATATATAGATCACAGGAATTCCGCCTGCATCCAGTTCCCGCAAAGTCTCTTCTGTCACTTTCATATGCTGCTTATACTTCTCATCTGAAAAATCCACAACATGCAATAGTAAATCAGCTTCCCGAACTTCATCTAAGGTGGAACGGAAGGCTTTAATCAGACTATGGGGTAACTTATGAATAAACCCAACAGTATCCGCCAAAAAGAATGGTCTGTTATCGTTTGTTTCAATCATACGGACAGAAGTCTCCAAGGTTGCAAACAACATATCCTTTTCAAAGACTTTCTTATTATCATCCTTAATATAATTTTCCACCATCCGATTCATTAAAGTTGACTTACCTGCATTGGTATACCCTACCAGTGACACCCTGGGGATTTCCGATTTCACTCTTCTTTTTTTCTGGGTTTCCCGTTCTGCGGATACCTCATCTAATTCTTTCCGCAGCTCCGCTATGCGATGTTCAATTTTACGACGGTCCAGTTCAATTTTTTTCTCACCGGCACCCTTGTTACTCAAACTGCCACTGGCGCCTCCTTGTCTGCCTAACGCTTCATGAAGCCCAACCAGTCGCGGAAGCATATACTGCAGTTTCGCTGTTTCAACCTGCAGTTTTGCCTCTCTTGTTTTTGCACGTCTCGAAAAAATATCCAGTATAAGTGAAGTCCTGTCCAAAACTTCTCTGTCTAATTCGTTTTGAAGGTTTCTAAGTTGTGAAGGTGATAAGGCATTGTCGAACACCACAAGTTCTGCTTCTATATCATCAGCAAACTGTTTTACTTCTTCTACCTTTCCGGTTCCTATATATAATGCTTTATTCACATGCTCCAGTTTCTGGGTGATTATCCCCACAACCTTCATCATACAGGCCTCAGCCAAACTGGCAAGTTCCTGCATGGAGCCTTCAAAATCCTCTTCTTCTCCGGTATCTACACCAACCAGTAATACCTTTCGAATTTCCATTTCTTCTTCCCACATAATACTCCTTTATCATTCCGGTTGTACGGTTTCTAATTCAAACCAAAATTCCACCCCGTTATCATAATTATTTACACCATACTTTTGGTTCATCGATTCCATAATGGCTTTTACAATAGAAAGCCCCACTCCGCTTCCTCCATATTCTCTCGTCCGGGCTTTATCTACTTTATAGAATTTTTCCCAAATATGTGAAACACTTTCTTCCGGAATAGGCATTCCCGTGTTAAACACCGAAACTCTTACCCGATTTTCTCTTAGTGTCAATTTCACGTCAATTAAATTCTCTCCTTTACAGTGATTCACAGCATTAGAGAAATAGTTCGTAAACACTTCTTCCGTTTTAAACTCGTCCGCCCAAACAAATATAGGGTCATAGTGGTCCATGTGCACCGAAATTCCATTTTGCTTTATGAGAATTTGAGCCGACTGAATATAGTTACAAATCAACGTAACAATATCAAACCGTTCCATTGACACTCTCTCATTGCCAAATTCCAATTGGTTCAATGTCATAAGTTTGTTGACCATGAGATTCATCTTTGCGGCTTCATCCACAATTACTTCACAGTAATATTTTCTACTCTCAGGATCATCCGAAATCCCCTCCTGCAGACCTTCCGCATATCCTTGAATCAACGCAATAGGCGTTTTTAATTCATGAGAAACATTGGCTAAGAACTCTTTGCGCATCTCATCAATCTGATTTTTCTTTTCGATGTCCTTTTGTAATTCATTGTTTGCGGTCTTTAATTCGGAAATAGTATTTTCCAAAGTTTCGGATAACAAATTTATGTTCTCACCAAGAACAGACAGCTCATCTTTGCTTTCCCCTTTATATTTTGCATCAAAATCCAACCTGGTCATCTTTGCGGAAATTTCGGCTAATTCCATAATGGGCTCTGTAATCCGCTTTGTAAAAAACCAAATCATCAAGCTACTGAGAATAATTGCAATTATTCCTATATATATTAGGAACTCATTGGCAAGTTTTACACTTTCCGTCACATTAGCAAGCGGAGTCCTAAGCATAAAAACCGTTCCCGTTCCAATCACACCATGCATCTCAAGATACTCGGAATTTTCACTTCTCTCCAGATATTTAATCAAGATATATTCCTCTGTCTTGTCTATCACTTCTGTTCCGGGCGACATCGCTCCATAAAGATAATCTCTGATCCGTCTGTGTAAAGCGGCACTGTCATTTCCAAAATATCCAATCACTCTTGCATCTGCATCCAAAATAATACCACTGATATTGGCACGGTTTGCCAGTGGCATTATCTTTTCCCGGATTTCATCCACGCCCCCCAAATTAATGGCATTTTCAATTTGTCTGTAACCGTTAATCAGATCATTCTTTCTGTTATTTTCATAGAAAAATTGCAGAAAAAAATAATTAACCAGACAACACAATAAAATGGTTGCTGCCAGCAAAATAATAAATCGGAATGCTATTTGTTTTTTCAAGGAATGTTTTACTTTTTTAATTTTCATTATTCCTCCGGTCTATAGAACAAATCCTTTTTTGCTGCTCTTACATCATCTGACGTAATCTCTTCTGCACTGTATCTTGCTTTTTCGTACATTTTTTTCAAGTGTTCTGCGGCAAATTTATCGCAGCACTCTTTTGCCGTCATATACTCTAAATCATCTGTACGTAAATCTCCGATAATTGCCGTTTTATGTTTCAAAACTTGTTTGCGGTAAATCTTTCTGATTTTTTCTCCATTGTTTAAGAACAAAAACCAATTACTTCCTTCTTTTTTTGTTTTTTCAATAGTGCAGGACTCTCGGACATCTATACTGCCGAAAATCTTTTTTTCTTCTTTCTCTGAAGTTTTATAAAATCCCTTCCAAAGATACTGAAATCCTTTCACAATACTGAATACCACCACTCCCACGATGAAAAGGTGGACGCCAATCATAGCAACTTTTTCCAAAATCACCCAGAACAATGCCGGTTCACCTGCTTCGGTAAGAATTCCCATTTCCGGTGTAACCTGCTCTACAGGCATCGACGTGGGCGCCTCTTCTGTTCTGCCGACTCCTGAAAACAAGAATCTAATAAAATCCAACAAAATATTCCCGATCCTGGAAACAATGTAGGATAACCATTCCACATTGACAGTCAACACCAAGAGTGTAACCACACCTGCTACATACAGACATGACTGACAAAATCCATTGTGAAAGATTTCTGCCTCAGGTATGTTTGCTGCACTACTTTCATTTACAATCAAAAATCTCAAGTACTGACTGATAAACAGATACAGGCAATATCCTGCCGCATAAATGATCGCCACTGCAACATGTATACCTTCCCATCCGTTTTGACTATGGTAAGTTTCAATCAGCAACATAATTGCCAATGCACCGGTCATAAAATAAGGTGCCACTACATCTTCCCCGCATCCCCGTTCTTTTATACGTATGCTGATGGACCAAATAGAATAGGCTATACTGATAAATACTGCAAAAAACTTAGGCGATATAGATATCGGTAAAAAAATGATTCCTAAAGGCACAACTAAATGCAATGCATAAAAAAGAAAAAAATTGCGAATTTTTATTCTCGCCCAATAAAAAAATAGCGGGATAACCAAAAGTACGGACCACAACCACATCATATGATCTTCCTGTTTACACACCCCCATGAATGTTATACCAATAGAAATCAATAAAAGATGATTGTTCAAAATAACCAGTAGGTCCCGTCCTGTTTCAATCCATTTTCGTTTCATTATTAAACCATACTTTCTATCTTTTCAAGCGCACATATTGCACATTCTTTCTTAAACTTTCCGGAACTTCCGGTTCGTCTGCTGCATAATAAGGATAAAACCAAGTATACTCGATTCCTTCCTGTTCGCAGCGTTCCAGCAACTCCAAATAGTCAGGATATCCGTTTGGTGATACAAACAAAGTGATCGTTCCCTGAGCATCATTGATAATTTTATCCCCGAACAGTTCGCCAAAGGACCAAGGTTCCACCTCTGTATTAATTCTTGCCAATGACCTACCGATCACATCCTGCTGACCGGCTCCTGCGCCACCGTCAACAGATACGCTTTCTCCGGTAATTACATCTCTGCCATTTGCGTAGCAGGCAACCTTGATTCCCTGAGCCAGGAAAAATGCGGTCAATCCCATAACGATCTGTATAGAGCTTTCCACTTCAGTTTCTTTTTTTAATATACCATTATCTTCTACATTTAAGAAAATCCTGATAGTCTGCATAGCAGTATAATTTTTCTGATTGACCTTTAATGCCCCGGTTCTCGCAGTGGCTTTCCAGTTAACACTTCTGATATCATCAGATGGCTGATACTCACGGATGCCTCTATATTCAAAAGGATCTTCCAGTAAATGTCTCTTGACCAGAACTTCACCATTAAGTTTCTGCAAAGACATACGAAATTCACGCGAGTCAAAAAGTTTAGGATATACATACAGATAGCATGCGGTCCCCGTACTTTTTACCATCTCCATGGTTAGAAACAAGTCTGACCCCACTATATCAATGTTTTTAATATGATAATATCCTCTTCTTTTTCCGACGAAAGTCAACTTTCTGGTAATTCTCTCTCCGCCACCAATCTGGAAAATATCATTTCTATAAAACTGATCTGTTGTTTTTGAGCTTTTATCATCCGCAAACTCCAAAAACCTACTTGTCTGGAATTTCACCTTCAGCATATTTAACGGAAGGCGTTTACGGTTTTCTATCACCTCTAATATCTCGCCGGTTTCGCCTTCGTTGATTCTTGTCTGCCTGAAAGAAACAGAAACGTACAGATTCTTATCCCAAAACTTTTTATAAAGTTTTTGTTGTAGCAAAAAGAATATAAAGACAATAAGTCCGATTTCTACGATTTTCATGCACTAAATTCCTCTGTTGGTACAGTGGTGATACGAATGATATTTTCTACAAATGCCTTATTTTCTCCTGCTTTCCCGTAACCCATAACAATACGGTGAGCAAGTACAGGCACTGCCAATGCCTTCACATCATCAGGGGTTACAAATTTTCTTCCCTGAAGATAAGCATAAGCCTTCACACAGCGAAGGAATGCCAAAGAACCTCTGGGGCTTACCCCCATAAGAACATTTTCATCTTCTCTGGTAGCTGCCACAATATCTACCATATATTCCAGTATACATTTATGTACAAAAATATTTTCAATTTCTTCCTTTGCGGCCTTTAATTCCTCCAATGTCAGAACCGGTTCCAATACAGCCAAAGGTTCGTCCTTCATGTATCTTTCCATAATCCGGCATTCTTCTTCCTTAGTAGGAAGACCCATGGAGAGCTTCATCATGAAACGGTCCATCTGCGCCTCCGGAAGTGGGAATGTCCCCGCAGTTTCTACAGGGTTCTGTGTTGCAATAACAAAGAATGGTACCCCGGCAGGATACGTATCTCCGTCAATAGTAATTTGTCTTTCTTCCATGCATTCCAACAAGCCTGCTTGAGTTCTTGGTGTTGCACGGTTAATTTCATCTGCAAGAAGGATATTGGTAAATGCAGGTCCTTTCCTTAACACAAATTCTCCTTTTTTCTGATCATAAATGGTCAGACCGGTGATATCGCCCGGCAAAAGGTCTGGTGTAAACTGGATTCTGGAAAATGTCACGTCCAAAGATTTTGCCAAAGATTTTGCCACTTTTGTTTTACCGGTTCCGGGCACATCCTCCAAAAGCACATGACCATCCGCCAAAAGTGCGGTTAACAACCGGGTCACAACCTCTTCCTTACCTACAATAACCTTTCCAATATTCCCTACTACTTTTTCTCTCAATTCATTCCCTGTCATTGTTTTACCTCATATATAAATTAATTATTTATACAGCAAACCGAATTCCGTAAAGATTGTTCCCCACGTATACTCTACTCTTCCAGTTTATAGCCCAATCCCCAGATAGTCTTAATCATATCGCCTTTTTTTCCCATTTTACTTCTGAGTTTTTTAACATGGGTATCAATGGTTCTTGCATCTCCGAAATAGTCATAATTCCATACACTATTCAATATTTTTTCCCTGGACAATGCAATCCCTTGATTTTCCGCAAAATAAGAAAGCAGTTCAAACTCTTTATAACTAAGGTCAACAACCTCACCATCAATTCGGACAAGATGAGCCGCTTTATCTATTTCTATTCCGCCCACTTTTACAATTTCATCTGCAGAAAGCTGATTTGTCCTGCGAAGTATTGCTTCAATACGTGCTACTAAAATTTTCGGACTGAAAGGCTTGGTGATATATTCATCCACTCCCAGCTGAAAACCTTGAAGTTCGTCTCTTTCATCACTTCTTGCAGTCAGCATTATAATAGGAACTTTTGAGAAATTCCTAATCTCACGGCAAACCTGCCAGCCATCCATTCCCGGCATCATAACATCCAGTACAAGAAGAGAAATGTCCTGCCCGGCAAAGAACAACTCTACTGCTTCTCTGCCGTCGCCTGCCTCTAACACTTCATAACCGGCTTTCACCAAAAAATCCTTTACCAGTTTCCGCATTCTGCTTTCATCATCAACCACTAATATTTTTATTTTATCCATTTGCGCTTGCCTTCCTCTTTTCAAATTAATGTCATTGTAGCGCACAATTATGTTTTATTTGTGAAATATCTTCATGGATTTTGCAATTCACGTTCTTTTTCCCGGACAACCTGTTCTCTCTGGGAAAGTTCCTGTTCCCAGGCAGCATACTTATTTATAATGGCATTCTCATAATTGATTATGTTTGGATTATCACTTTTCATTGCAATAGCGAACATAGCACACACCGCAGCCGCCAACGCGAAATTAATCATAATGGAAATGGCCAATTTGTTAACGGTTTTCTTTTCCTTCGGCGGAGCCACCCTCTCCCTCGCAGGGTTGGTCCGGGAACGCATGGTAGGCTGGAAATTAACAAACATTTTTATAGGTGGCACATCTGCAGGGTCAATTTCAGGACAATTCAGCAAAAAGTCCTGCATTCCTCTCAGATATTCATGCCCTACCGGTGTTTTAAATATTCTTTCTTCAATAGAACGCTTATATAACATCAGCACTTTCTCGGGCACACTGTAGTCCATGTGCTTGTCCATATATAAAATTTTGCGTTCTTCCTGTCTTGCAAGATTTGCATCGTCCTCTCCTACAAAACAATATCCGGAAACTATCCTTGTGTCCTGCTGTCCCTGTGTCATAATTTTCTCCCTAAAAAGATATAAATTAACAATTCTTCTTAAACATTTATTATACCATACAGTCTCCTATTTGAAAACGCACTGCTTCCATGAAATATAAACATTCCACGAAATATAAAAAGACCACTCCCAAGCCTACGCTTGAAAGTGGTCCGTACATACCAGTGGAAATAAACTTCTTTCACTGATTTTTGTTTTATACGTTGAAAAATCCCGCATACCAAATAACCGTAAAGATAACTCCAATGAACACAAAAATAAGTCCTGTCACAAGAATATGGCTATTGTTTTGTTCTTTGGCCTTACTGAGCTTACGCGCACGATAATCGATGTATCTCTCCTGCTTCATTCTACCCATGGGAATAAAGGTAAGTACAGCACTTCTGAGAATAAATCCGATTCCGAGGAGTGCCCCCTCTCCACTAATGTACATCATACCGGCAAAAAGCGTCATCAATATGCCGGCGACAAAGAAAGCATCTGATAAAATCTGGATATTCACCGCTGCACTTTGCGTAAAAAAGTCATTTGCCCAAATCACCAAAAACACGATAAGTGCTTCAATGCCAAAGCAAATAGCATACTTTCTTAATGTTACTTTGGTTTCCTGTTTCACTGTTTTTAACCATCCTGTTATTTGATCTGTTTTCTGTATTTTTCTTCTTCTGCGTCATTACAGTACACGAAATGTCCGGGGGTAATCTCACGGAAAGAAGGAGCATCTACCGAATAATCATGTTCCGCAATGGGATTGTAGATAATTCTCGTACGTTGCTTCTCATATACAGGATCCGGCAACGGTATCGCTGAAAGAAGAGATTTCGTATAAGGATGCAGAGGATTCTTAAACAATTCGTCGGAATCAGCAAGTTCCACCATCTTTCCGAAGTACATAACTCCGATTCTGTCGGAGAAATACTTAACTACTGACAAGTCGTGGGCAATGAACAAAATCGTAAGTCCCAAACTCTCTCGAAGTTCGTTGAGCAGGTTGATTACCTGTGCCTGAATCGATACATCAAGTGCAGAAACCGGTTCATCGGCAATAATCATCTCAGGCTGCATGATAATCGCTCTCGCGATACCGATACGCTGACGCTGACCGCCGGAAAACTCGTGAGGATAACGGTCTGCATGCTCACGTACAAGACCAACCATCTCAAGAATCTCGTAAACCTTTTCGTTGATATAATCCTTATCGGTAATGCCATTTATTACAAGTCCCTCTGCAATAATATCACGTACAGTCATACGAGGGTCAAGAGAAGCAATGGGATCCTGGAAAATCATCTGTATCCTGGTGATAAGCTTACTCTTCTTTGCTACGCGGCAGCGATTCTTGTATTCCTTTTTGAGAGCCTT
>JAZNGC010000055.1:0-4819 GCA_045589155.1 Lachnospiraceae bacterium | reverse complement strand
AAAGAGAAAAATCCCCCCACCTGAGCGGATCAAAAGAGGCAAGCGGTGGGGGAGAGGTGTTTTATATGACAAATTATTTTAGAAAGGAGAATTATAAAATGAAAACAATAGAGGAACTATTGCAAGAAGAAGTAATAAAATTAGAGAGAATAATGAAGCAAGCTGATAAAAGAATACAAGTAGCGCCTAAGGGCTTTTTACGAATCGCAAAAAAAGGGAAAGAGACTGAATATTATTACAAAGAAGCAGGAAGTGGCGGTGGAAATGGGAAATATATCAAAAAAGAGGAGATTGCGTTAGCAAAGAATATAGCTCAGAGAGATTATGATATCCAACTGTTAAAATTTGCAGAGAAAAGGGTGGATGCAATAAACGAATTCATTGAAAAATACAGATGTACAAATATAGGTAATCTTTTTGATCAGATTACACCGAAACGCAGAGAGTTAATAGATAACATTATTTTGTCTGACGAGGAGTACATAAAACGTTGGCAGGAGGTGGAATACAAAGGAAAGCCTTTTGTAAATGTGGATTCAGAAATAATTACAGAGAGAGGAGAAAGGGTTAGGTCAAAATCAGAAAAAATAATTGCAGATAAGCTAAACTCATTAAAATTGTCATACAGATATGAGTATCCTCTGGTGCTTGGTAATGTTACTGTATATCCGGATTTTACTATCTTAAAAATGCCGGAAAGAAAGGTAATATATCTGGAACATTTAGGCTTGATGGATGATAGTAATTATGTGAGCAACGCAATACAAAAGTTGCGTACGTATGAAAAGAATGAAATTTATTTAGGTGCCAATTTGTTTATTACATATGAAACACAGAAGAGTCCATTGAACATAAGAGGGTTGGATGGAATGTTGAGAACAATATTCTGTTAAGGCGACTGAGTAGAAATCCCTTGAAAACAACCCTAAAAAAAGGTATGATAAACCCACATGGAATTTGTAACACATAATTGCGAGATAGGAGGTGAGCCTTTTCGTGCAACGGATTAATGAAGATATAAAGACCGGACAATTTAATCAAATATATTTGTTATATGGAGAAGAGGCTTATCTGCGGAAACAGTACAAGGATAAATTACAGGCGGCACTCTCTTCGGAGGGGGACACCATGAATTCCCACTATTTCGAAGGAAAAGATATTAATGTGGGAGAGGTGATTGACCTGGCGGAGACCATGCCCTTTCTGGCGGGGCGCCGGGTGATTGTGATGGAGAACAGTGGCCTGTTTAAATCCGGCGGCGATAAAATGGCGGAGTACCTGGCAGAAATTTCTCCTACAGCGTATTTTGTGTTTGCGGAAACGGAAGTGGATAAACGGAGCAAACTGTTCAAAACGGTGCAGGCGAATGGGTGTGTCACTGAGTTTGGCATACAGGACGAAGGTATGCTAAAGCGTTGGATTGCCGGAATATTAAGAAAAGAAAATATGAATATAACCGAGAATACAGCCAATTATTTTCTGGCGAAGACAGGCTCTGATATGGAGAATATCAGGGGCGAACTGGAAAAACTGATTTGCTATTGCATGGGGCGGGATGTGGTGACAACAGAGGATGTGGATGCAATCTGCACAACCCGTGTTACCAGTCATATATTTGACATGATAGAGGCAATTGCTGAGAGAAAGCAGAAAAAAGCATTGGAATTATACTATGAGCTTTTGGCATTGAAGGAGCCGCCTCTCAGGATATTATTTTTGATTGCAAAGCATTGTAATCAGCTTCTGCAGGCAAAGGAATTAAAAAACAGAGGGTTTGATAATAAAGCCATTGGTGCAAAAATCGGTTTGCATCCCTATGTGGCAGGTAAAATAGCCACCCAGGCGGGAAGATTTAAGACGTCAGAGTTAAAGGCGGCCGTGGCCAGGTGTGTAGAGGCGGAGGAAGCGGTAAAGACCGGAAAAGTAAATGATATGATGAGTGTAGAAATGCTGATTCTTTCTGTTTTGTAACAGAAAGGAAAAAAGGGTTATGGATGGAGGAAGTTATGGCAAAGATACTTATAGTGGAAGATGAGGAACCAATTTCTAATTTGATTCGGATGAATTTAACAAAGGCGGGCTATCAGTGTAAGTGTGCCTTAGACGGCAAGACCGCAGCAGATATGATGGCAGAAGGACAGTTTGACTTGGTGCTGCTTGATATCATGTTGCCCGAAATCAGTGGCTATGAACTGTTGGAATATGCAAAGAGCCTGGATATGCCGGTTATTTTTATTACGGCAATGGGAACCGTGGAAAACAAGGTAAAAGGATTGC
Organism: Lachnospiraceae bacterium; assembly: GCA_045589155.1. Lineage (GTDB taxonomy): Bacteria > Bacillota > Clostridia > Lachnospirales > Lachnospiraceae > Acetatifactor. Next base: position 2,542 of record JAZNGC010000055.1, on the reverse strand, counting down.
GTCTTGGTGCAGATGATTATCTGGCAAAACCCTTTGAAATTGTGGAATTACTGGCCAGGGTGGAAACTGTCCTGCGCAGATATCATAAGACAGAAAAAGTAATGAAGATACTGGATATCGAAGTGGATACGCAGTCCAGAACAGTTATCCAAAACGGAAGTCCGGTTATGCTTACCTTGAAGGAATATGAGTTGTTATTGCTCTTTATCCGCAATAAAAATGTGGCATTATACCGCGATACCATTTATGAAAATGTATGGGAAAGTGAGTATATGGGTGAGAGCCGTACCGTGGATATTCATGTCCAGAGACTGAAAAAGAAGCTCCACTGGGAGGAACATATTGTAGCTGTTTATAAGGTTGGTTACAGGCTGAATGTGGGAGAATAAAATTAAAAAATGAAATTTTTCTGGAAAATATTTTTTGTGTTTACCGTTTTGCTGACTGTGGTTTTCAGTATTTTCGGTATGTGGGCGGTGGATCATTCTTTTAAAACCTCTTATGCCAAAGAATTGGAAGAGGGGGACCGTGAAAACCAAATGTTCCAATACGCTTTTGAAATGAATATGAATTCCCTGCCCTCCAGCTATCAGGGAGATGAGATACTTGCCCAGCTGGCACAGAGAATTGTGGACAATCTGGGACAAAATGAGTATATATATACGATTTTTGACGACCGTGGATATGTGGTTTATACCAGCAAAAGTCCGGGGACAGAACAGCTGGCAAACCATATCATGGAAAAACTTACCATGGAACATAATTGTGGCTATGAGGTAGTAGCCTCCGAAGATAATTGGGAGCTCTATTTTATGTGCCGGTCCCATGTGGGAAACAGAGTTTTTTATTTGGAGTCGTCAAAGGATATTACGGATATATATGAGGAGCGGGAGGAATTTTCCGACCGTTACCGGATGGTAATGTTTGGTCTTTTGATTGTGGCTTCCGTGATTATTTTTGTTTTATCCCACTGGCTTACCAAATCCATTGTCGCACTATCTGACTCCACAAGACGGTTTGCGAGAGGAGATTATAAGATACGTGCGGATGAAAACGGTAATGATGAGATAGGGAAGCTTTCGCATGATTTTAACAGGATGGCAGACAGGCTGACAGAGAAAATGAGCGAGTTGACCGATGCAGTCAAGAAACAGGAAGACTTTACCGCATCCTTTGCCCATGAATTAAAAACGCCTCTTACCTCCATAATCGGCTATTCGGATATGCTCAGGACCATGGATATGTCCCAGGAGGAAACCCTGGAGGCGGCAAATTATATCTATTCACAGGGAAAAAGACTGGAGAGTTTGTCCTTTAAATTGCTGGAACTTATCGTACTGGAAAAACAGGATTTTGTGTTCAAGGAAATTTCGGTTAAGGAATTAATGCTGGAAGTGGAAAAAGTGGTTTCTTCCGCATTGGGGCAGCGCATGATCGGGCTTAAACTCAGCGTTGAGGAAGGAGCCATATATGGGGAAAGAGATTTGCTGGAATCTCTTTTTATAAATCTGGTTGATAATGCCAGGAAAGCGCTGCAGGAAAAAGGAATTATCCAAATCCACGGATATCAGAGATTGGATGGCTATGAGATCATTGTCAGGGATAATGGTTGCGGTATGAAAAAAGAGGATATCCGGAGAATCACCGAAGCCTTTTACATGGTTGATAAGTCCCGCTCCAGGAAAGAAGGCGGTGCAGGTCTTGGAATGACGCTTTGTAATAAGATTGTGGAATTGCACAGAGCCAGATGGACTATCGAGAGTGTGGTAGATAAGGGAACGGAGATCAGGATTTATTTCCCGGGACGGAAAGAGGTGCAAAGTGGTGGAAAATAAGAGAGAAGAAAAATTAGGCACCCTGTTAAACTACGTAATCTGTTTTACCTTGGTTGGAATTGCGGTACTCACCACGTTTTTGATGCCGCAGATATACGGATATAATGCGGACGGAAAAACAATCGGTAAAGTAAATTTTGTTACAAGGGAAAATGTAGAATTATCAAACGACCTTGATTTGTCCGTTAAAGATAGGACTGCTATTGTTACAAATCTTGCCAGCGAGGGTGGTATCAGTCTTTCCCTTAATCTGGAAGGCAGCCAGCTTTACGACGAAGAACTGATTGAAAATGTGATGCAGGAAATCCGGTGGGCGGTAGAGTGCGGTATTATGCCGGCGCAGATGAGCGAACTGAACTTAAATGAGCAGAACGGAACCCTGACGGCGGATTATTATATTCTGAGTAGCGGTGTTTCCGAATATGGAGAGATGGCACTTTGGAAGATTGTCTATAAAGACTTCGCGAAGTGGGATGTAACCTTCCTTGTGGATGCTGAAAACCATAAAATATATTATGGTGAAGTAGGCGGAGCAGATATGGTAAAACTCTGGGAAAAGAGTGTTACCGATAAAGGGGAAGGCGGATACATGGCACTGTGTATGCAGTATTATGAGGCAGAGTATGCAGAACTTCTCTGGGAGGATTGTATTTTTGAGATAGAGGACGCAGGCCTGTTTGGTTATGCAGGGGAAACCACAAACATTA
>JAZNGC010000054.1:0-39249 GCA_045589155.1 Lachnospiraceae bacterium | reverse complement strand
CCTATCAAGGGAGACTTTATTATGATTCAAGATCCACTGACACTCTATAAGTTAATCATTATATACATGCTGGACCGCGTCAATTTTCCTATGACCAAATCGCAGGTCAGCGACTTTGTTCTCGGGAAAGACTACACTAATTTTCTGACCTTCCAACAAGTTATCTCTGAACTCATAGAGACAAAACTGATTTCCGCTGACTCTATACGAAACAGGACCCACCTTTCAATCACTCCGGAAGGCAGGGAAACGCTGGACTTTTTCGGAAACCGGATTAATGAGGCCATTAAGAAAGAGATCGATAATTATTTGTCTGAACACGAATATACTCTCAGAAACGAAGTCTCTGTTTTAGGCGACTACTACAAATCCACCAGTGGCGAGTATGAAGCCCAGCTTATTGCCAAAGACCGCGGCATTAAACTCGTGGAAATCACGCTGTCGGTTCCCACCGAAGATATGGCTGCTTCTATCTGTGATAATTGGCAAAAGAAAAATCAGGAAATTTACGAATATCTGACCACACAGTTGTTTTAAAGATACGCCCATTAGAAACAAAGCGCAGAAGGCTTTTCATTGCCCTCTGCGCTTTTTCAATTTTACTTCTTCGCCTCTTCCTTAATCCGCTTCATATGCTCTTTTATCTTTACCTCATATCCATTCCCGGTGGGACTGTAAAACTCCCTGCCGCTCAGTTCATAAGGCAGATACTGCTGTTCTACATAATGATTGGGATAATCGTGGGCATATTTATAACCGGTGCCGTGTCCCAGTTTTGCAGCTCCTTTGTAATGGGCATCCTGCAAATGCGTTGGGATGGGCAGATTTCCCGTTTCCTCTACCACTGCTGCCGCCGCAAAAATAGCGTTACATGCAGCGTTGCTCTTAGGTGCAGATGCCACGTAACTCACCGCCTGTGCCAAAATAATCTGTGCCTCCGGCATACCGATACGTTCCACTGCCATGGAGGCATTTGTCGCCACTACCAGTGCCATAGGATCCGCATTCCCCACATCTTCAGCAGCACATATCATAATACGTCTTGCAATAAAGGTAATGCTCTCCCCTGCATAAAGCATCCTCGCCAGATAATATACCGCCGCATCCGGGTCCGAACCTCTCATACTCTTTATAAAAGCAGAAATGGTATCGTAATGGCTATCCCCGTTTTTATCATAACGCATTACTCTCTTCTGGATACACTCCTGGGCAACTTCCATGGTAATGTGGATTTTTCCGTCTTCACTTTTTGGAGTTGTCATAACGCCCAGTTCAATGGCATTTAAAGCGTGTCTTGCATCTCCGCCGGAAAGTTCCGCCAAAAATTCCAGTGCATCATCGTCAATCTCCGCACCGTAAATCCCCATTCCTTTGTCCGTATCGTAAACCGCCTTTTTCAAAAGAGATTTAATGTCCTCTTTTTCTATAGGCTTTAATTCAAAAATAATGGAACGGGAAATAAGCGCCCCGTTTACTTCAAAATAAGGATTCTCGGTAGTTGCACCAATCAGGATAAGCGTTCCATCTTCCACAAAAGGTAATAAATAATCCTGCTGTCCCTTATTAAATCTATGAATTTCGTCAATAAACAAAATGGTGCGTTTGCCATACATTCCTTGCAGGTCCTTGGCCTTTGCCACCACCTCTTCCATATCCTTTTTCCCCGCCACCGTGGCATTGATCTGGGTAAACTCCGCACTGGTGGTGTTTGCAATCACCTTGGCAAGAGTGGTCTTACCGGTTCCGGGCGGACCGTAAAAAATGATGGAACTGATTTTATCTGCCTTGATGGCGCGGTAGAGCAGCTTGTCCTTACCGATAATATGCTGCTGCCCCACAACCTCTTCCAACGTAGTCGGACGCATTCTTGCCGCTAAAGGCGATTCTTTTTCCATATTTGTGCTTCTCATGTAATCAAACAGATCCATGCTATTTCTCTCTTTCCTTATATTTCCTTCTTCGCTTTATATAACCTCTCACTACATGGTACATCCATCTGCAAATGGCAAATACCACATAATGTGTCCTTTTTTCGCCAGCCATTTTAACATCGTGTAAACCACGAAAATCATAGTCATACCCATGCTCCGATCCCCAGAAAGTGCAATTCCTTATCCGAAAAGTTATATTCAAATGCGTCGTTGAGTCGAAGCAGATACCTGTGTATCTTCGCCATAATCTCAACGATGAAATAACGTAATCTTGTCATTTAAACTCCTCATCAGCCGTCATGCTACGAACATAAGTATATCATAACTATATAAAAAAGCCAAATTCTATACCTTACATTTTCCGACATATGGTGCAATCAAAATAGAGCCTATTCAACATAGGCTCTATCCTTTCTATATCAGACTTCTTATTTTTTCTCATCCAAATACAATTGCACTCTATTATCAATAGTTGCAGCCACTTCCTCCGCACTCTTCTTTCCGTAATAAAATGAAAGGGCATCTTCCCAGATAATATCCCATATCGGATTTTCCTGTCTATAATATATGTTGGTATCCAATAATTCCCAAAATATTTTCTCTTCCTTATCTGTCATCAGTCTTGTCTCAAAGGAAACTCCATTTATTATATATCCACCATTCTCGTCAAATACTTCTACCTTTGCCTCCTCCCACATCTGTTTCAGCACATCCATTCTGACCGGGAATCCAAGTGCTGACATATTTCTTTGTTGTTCTTCTTCCAACAAAAAGTGTAGGAAATCCAATGCCCCTTCTTTACTGGGAGAAGTTGCATTTACATAATAACTTTGTACCGTGAGTTGATGTTGACCTCCTTCAGGGCTGGGATATCCGATATAACTTTGTTTTCCTTGAAACATCTCATCGATATAGACAAATCTGCTGAAATCCGTTATTTCAAATGTGGAACATACTATATCACCCGCAACTAATCTTTCCGCTGTAGCATCATTAGGATAAATATCCCTATATTTTTGGGAAAATTCTAGGAACTCAATAAATTCTTTCTGTTCAAAATTACTAATCCCTTGTTCTTCATCCACAAAGAGTTGAATACCGTTCCTTCCCACACCTAGTAGATTCAGTATATACAAACCGGATTCTTCCGTGCTCCACCCCATAGGTGCCCCACAAAATGTAGTGGCACCGCTCTTTTCCGTCACCTGCATACAATATTCCGGTGTCCACAGTTCACGGTCAGTTACAATATCTTGAAACACTATCATTGTATTAAGTGTACAATTTATAGGAACCCCGTATACTCTACCGCCTACTCTGTTAAAATCCACCGCGTTCTCGAAAAGTTCCCCCTGCTTTGTCAAAAAATCCGTCACATCCAACAAATATCCACCTTCCGCATAAGGTCGCATATCCAATCCTTGCAATGCGGTATGAAACATAATATCCGGCCCTTTTCCGTCAGACAATTCCAACTGAATCTGTCTGCGAAAATCCTCTGCCGACAGTTCCCCTTTTTCCCGAATCACCACTTCATACGTATCACTTTGTGCATTATAATCCGCAATAACTCCTTTTTGAACGAGTCCAAACATAACTCCGGCTAGTTCTATTTCCACTTTTCCGTTCTCATTCAAAACCGGTTCCACACTCGATTCTGCTAAACCGCTTTTATTCGCTTGATTTCCACCGCAACCGCAGAGCAGGATGAACATAAGTAACCCTAATAATAACTTTTTCTTCATAACCCTCTCACCTTCTGTAAGCGGAGTATCTTAACGACAACACCCCGCTTACTTGCCTTTAAACACTGATTTTACATACTAATGCACATATTCATGCAATGTAGGGCCATAGGAATAATATGATTGTCCATTCTCTCCACAAAAACCACACATTGTATAGTTTAAAAATTTATACTTATATGTCTCACATTCTGTCAACACACCTCCCACATAGCAGGGATGAAAACCGGTCGATATACAATCGACAGTGACGGTTTTATATGTCTCATATGCAGAATTTTCTCCACCGTGATTACATGAACCCGCATGTGCATGCATCAGCATCGTGGTAAGCATAATGCCTGCCACTCCCAACATTAAGATTGATTTGATTTTCTTCATTTGTTTTCCTCCTTTTTACAGTATGTACTTTGTTATAAACAGATTGCGCAACCTATTTAACAAGAATATAAACTTATACTATTTTTTTCGTCTATGGAGCAAATGGAAAGTTTAAAGTTTCCATTTGCTCCATTTGATTTTCCGTCCAATCAATAGTATAATTTTGAGTATCAATCTATACTAAAGGTGAAAAACAAATGAACAACACTGATTTCGGAAAATTACTAAAAACTGCAAGACAACGCGTCAACTTAACGCAAGAACAATTTGCATCTAAGCTTAACGTAACCTCATCTGCTGTAAGCAAATGGGAAAATGGTAAAAATCTTCCCGATCGCGAAATGCTTTTGAAACTATCTGAACTTCTACACCTAACACTTGAAGATATGTATCATCCACTGGAAACACTCAACCATTTGGAAACCGCTTCCGACACACAGATTTTTGCACCTGAAAACAAAATTATGCCCTCTCTTCCCCCACTTGCATCACAAGTGTTTTCATCTAAGGAGAAAAGAAAAGGCATTTCCTATAAATTAATAAGCATTATCTCTATATTTGTTATACTCATTTCTCTGCTCATATGTACGTTTTATTCCATCAAAAAACAAAATAACAACGATACTTTAAACATTGTAACCGTGGCATTTCGCGTTACAGAAGACGAAATCTGCGGAACCGTTTACGAAATGGCTTGTGTATACTCAGGAGATATTGACACACTCACCAACACTTCACCATACATGTTCACATTATCAAACAATTGGATAAACGATACCTCTGTCTCGCAAGACATAACCCTAATGAAAGTTTCGTTCTACCCCAATGAAGAATCAGCATTTCAGTGGGAACCCCCTTACAGAAGTATTTACTTTGCAAGATAAGTTTTTACAATAAAGGAGAACTCATTCTATGAAAAAAATATTTATCCTATTTACATGCATTTTTATTTTCTTACTTACGCCTTTATCCGCCAATGCATCTTCGCCGATTAGCACAGGATATACTACCGAAGGCGTCAGTTACTCTGTTTACGAACTGGAAACTTCTTTTTCTGATACAACTATATTCGCTGTAGGACAAACCATAGACGTTATTCGTGAATTTCGTTTTGCAGAAATTGTGATGCCTCCTTCGACCAGAATATATACAGAGGTCTACAAAGGAGTCACATACACTGGCACATTAACCCTATCTAATTTTTATTTCGAAAATGGAAATACCATAGCTACATATACCGGAACCCTTACCGCAATTAACTAAGCTGCATTTATTCCGCACTACCCTCTCACTTCAACCCTTGCCTCGGTTTCCATAATGGAATCTTCGCGGATAATTTCGTCAATGCTGTCCGCAATCACATATCCCGACTTCGGATTTTTCACAGACATAATATTACCCTTGATGTCTGCTTTCACCTCAGAATATTCAAAGGAAAGGTCTGTACCCTCCATGGTGCAATTGATAAGCTTAAGACCTTTGCAATAGCAAAGAGGCTGGGTGCCGGTAATATGGCAGTTAATCAGTGTCAGGTTCTCCGAATACCATGCCAGATACTCCCCTTTGAGCACACTGTCCTTTACCGTTACATTTTTTGCATGCCAGAAAGCATCCTTTGTATCTAAGTTGGAATTTCTGATTTCCATATTTTCCACGTACTGGAAGGAATACTTTCCTTTCATTTTCAAGCCTTCAATATCCACATTCCGACAATCCAGCAGGTAATATTCTGCTTCCATCTCGCAATCCTTAATCTGTAAGTTGCGTGTCTTCCAGCCAAATTCCGTGGAAACCACCTTACAGTTTTCCACGCGGATATTGTCGCATTCTCTCACCGCTTTGATACCGCCCAGCACGCTGTCCCTAATCACACCATCCTTTGCATACCAAATAGCAGCTCTTGTAAGTTCATCCATGGTGGAGCCCACCAGTTCAAAATCCACCACATGCCACAGGGGATACCTTAAGGAAAAATCACATTTTTCCACTTTAACATTTCTTGCTTCCTTTAACACGGATTCCCCGTCCGCAGGACCTGCAAAAGTACAATTCAAAACTGTAGCATCCTGCAAGTTATAAAGTGACCTTTCTTCGTCAAAGGTTTTATTTTCTACAACTATTTTATCTCTTGTCATTTCATCACCATCCTAATTGGTATTTTAAAATGTGATTTTACTACAGTCTAGTATTCCAACTCACAATTATTGTATATTTCTATCAACTTTTCAAAATATTCTTCGTAATTTTCTTTGGTCAGTTTGCCTTCACCGCTATACATATACTCTAAAATCTCTGTGCTGATCCAACCGCCGTAATGCATGGAATCCGTATAATTATCAAAGTTGAATGTAATGTCTGTCTTATCCGCAAAAGAAAACAGGTGCACATTCTCTGCCTCGAACATAATCTTGGCAGCAAGCCTCTCCGCCTCAATCTGCACTCCCAGTTTTCCCTGGGCAGCCAACACATCCCAATAGTATGCACTGTAGGGTGGAAAGAAAAGATAAAATTCCGTATCCGGATACATCTGCGCTGTCTTCAAAAAGTTCTCCGTCACATTTTCCCGGATTCTTTCACGGTCTTTGTCAGTTAATTCCACCACGGACGCCTCATCTGTCCTGTTTTCTATCTGCGCCACACTGCGAAGCACTGCTGCTTTTCCATAGGGCATATAGTCACTCCATCTCACATATTCGTCCATAGTGGTGGTCAGATTCCCTGCACGGGTATAATTCAGTACCGACAATGTCTTAGGTATCACTTCTTTGTTCAACAGGTAATTCACGTCATTAAAGAAATTGTTGTCATACATATACTCCGGTATTCCGTCATACTGTTCATAATCCGCATCATAGTTCAGCCAGTTCCCGTCAAAACTGCAAACCACATATTTTACATCCGGATTATATTCCAGTACACGTCTGATTTGCTTGTTCATCTCATGGAAGGTGGCACCTGACAGTGCTACCTTGACCGCCTCACTTCCCCAAAGATTCTCAAACTCGCTTACCATAAAATTTTGTGCCATGCTGGTTCCTGTAATCACTGCGTCATACTCATAATGTTTCGCAATGCCATCACTCTGGTATCTCTCGTCCTTTAAAGGATATTCCAGAAAATCCAGGGGCTTATGATAATGTAAAAAAGGGTCAATAACTATGGTTACCCCTGCCACTGCCAGCAAGATCAAAACTGTACTTCCCAGCACCAGCAAATTCCATTTCTTATTTTTCATCTATTTGCTCCCGATACCCTTCCGGGTAAGTTTCTTAAAAATTAAAATATAAAAAGGTAGACAAACCGGACAAGGAAAGAATAGACCAAACCAGTAATATTACTGTGCCTGCCGCATTTCCAAGACTTGGCTTAAACTCTTTTTCATGACAATTCTTTCCAAAGAAACTGATAAGAAGCCCGATGCCCATTACAAGCAGCATCTGCGTGGGTGGGAATGCAACTGTTATCTTATTCCAAAGTCCCAAGTGCTCCTTTAAAAATTTAAATTCAAACACGTCAAATTGCTGCAACAAAAGAGGCGTCATCTCTTCATTCCAAGGTTTAAACAAATTGCCGTACATGACAAAGGCATCTGCCACACTGTCCGCCCTAAAGAGCACCCACAAAAGGGTGACAACAAAAAAGGTACACAAAATCCGCAGAGTCTTGGGGACCTTGTCCCATATTTTACCGCCAATGCGGTTTAACACCTGAAAAGCACCGTGCAAAACACCCCATAAAATAAAAGTCCAATTTGCCCCGTGCCAAACACCACTGACCAAAAAGACAATCATAATATTCAAATAAGTTTTGCCTGTTCCTTTTTTACTGCCTCCCAGCGGGAAATAAATATATTTCCTTAAAAATCTGGTGAGAGACATGTGCCACCTTTTCCAAAAATCAATAATGGACACCGCCTTATATGGGGAATTGAAATTGACGGGCAGTTCAAAATGAAACATACCGGCAATACCGCTTGCCATATCACAATAACCGCTAAAGTCAAAATAAATCTGCAGAGAATAAAGAATTGCCACTGTTGCCGTATCTAACGCCCCAAGCTGAGCAATTTGGCTAAATCCCCAACTTACAGTGCCTGCCATAGTATCCGCCAGAATCACTTTTTTCGCCAGACCGATAGCAAACATCCAAAGCCCCTTTGAAAATTTTTCCTGACTGAATCTTCTTCTGGACTCATCGCGGAACTGGGGTATCATTTCTTCATGGAGTACAATAGGTCCTGCAATCAGCTGCGGGAAAAACACTACAAACAGCATGTACTCCCGGAAACTGTACTCCTTGGTCTCCCCACGGTAGGAATCCACCAGATAGGATATCTGCTGAAAGGTAAAAAAACTGATTCCCAGAGGCATAAGCACGTTCAAGAGCGCACTCTCCCTCCCGATAAGTCTGCTTATATTCTCAATAAAAAAGTCGTAATACTTGAAATAAAAAATGACTGTCACATTGGCAATAAGCCCAACTGCCAACAGTGCCTTGTACCACTTCTCCAACCGGGGATGTATTAGCAGTCTGGAAAAAAGATAGTTAAACAAAATACTACCCACCAATATAAACAGATAGCTTAAATGGAAGTATCCGTAAAACCATAAAGACATGATAATCAGGGAAACTTGCGCCCATTTTACTTTATTAAGTTTCAAAAACCCGTAGTACAATCCCAGGGTAACGGGCAGAAAAAGCAATATAAAAATATAGGAATTAAAAAGCATGCCTGCCTCCACAAATTTGGTCAAATCCATCTTACTAAAATCCCATATATATGTCAAATCACTCTCTACGACAAGTTATTCAAATAATATCTCTTCCACCGTCACAAACACATATCCCTGCTTTAACAATTCATCCACTACCTCTAATGCCGCCGTCACACTGGAATCGTAATAATCATGCATTAAAATAATGTCGTCTTCTTCCACCTCATTCAACACTCTTTTTGCTACATTTGCCGCATTGCTACTGCACCAATCCAAAGGGTCCACCGTCCATAAAACCGGTATCATATTCAGCTCCGGTTCAATACTTTTATCCCAGGTTCCGTATGGTGGACGGACATACTCCACTTCTTTCCCCGTAATCCCCTTCAGTACTTCATTGGTTTTTATCAATTCCTCCTTAAAAACCGCCAAATTTCCTTCCTGCAATTGCAAATGGCTATATGTGTGATTACCAATAAGATGCCCTTCCTCGCTCATGCGCAGAACAACATCCGGGTGCAAAGCCGCATGCTCCCCGGTCACAAAAAAAGTAACCTTAACTCCCCGCTCTTTCAAACCGTCCAAAAGCTGCTCTGTATAATACGGATGGGGCCCGTCATCAAATGTCAGTGCAACCTTTCTGGTCATTTCAGTTGGCGCAGACGTTTCCCAAACAAAAAAACTTTCCATTGATTGTCCCAATAAAACAAAAGAAAGGAGTAGTAAAAGAAATACTACTCCTCTCATAAATCTTACCTTATACCTTATGGTTTCACACTCTCTTTTTCGCATAAACACCTCGCCTAAAGACAGTTTCTCTGTCTTTTATAGCACTGGTCAAATTTATGCTACTGTGACATAATCTATACCTTGTCTCTTAAAAATTTACACCAGAGAAGCGATTACCACCTGACAGCCATGGGCTGCCACTTTTGCAACATATCTCTCTTTGAATTCTCCTATAGTCTCGTGTTTCCAGCAATCGTACAATCTGAGTTTTTTATCAAAATCTGCTGTAATACCCAAATCCCAAAATTGCAAGGATAAATCTCTCTCGTTATCGGAAAGATTAAAGAATCCAATGGCAATATTGCCGTCATCCAGCATTTTCGCCAACATAAACACTTCGTTTGTCGGGAACCACTGAGGCTCCGGTTTAATCAAAAAGCAACCTCTTGCTTCCTCATCCTGATTGATTCTAAGCAAATCCTTATTTTGTAAAATCTCTTTTGTAAATGCATTTGCATTCCGGATATCGCAACCAATCATAAGAGGTGAACCCATCATGCACCATAAGCCGAAGTGAGTTCTGTATTCTTCATCGGTACAGCTACCTACCATTTTGCCGATATAATCATCGTTACTTCCACCGTACATACCTACAATCAGCATGTCCATATCATTATGACAATAATTACCTGTGAAAGCCGCTTTATCAAGCTGTGACAAAGCAATCTCTTTGATAGACATCCATTTATCACGGATATCGCCTGTGGAACGATACATATGTGCTCCGGCGGAACGGATCCAGTTATGTACTTCATCAGATCCCCAGTTACAAGCTGAGAACAAAATATCTCTTCCGCAGTTTTTCAATGCAATTGCCATACGGCGGTATAACAGTTCACCATCCATATGTCTGGGTTTAAAACAGAAATCATATTTCAGGAAATCCACTTCCCACTCTGCCAGCTGCTTTGCATCCTGCCACTCATGTTCGAAGCTTCCCGGGAAGCCGGCACATGTATTGGTTCCCACACAGGAGTACATACCGAATTTTAATCCTTTAGAGTGAATATAATCTGCCAACGCTTTCATACCGCTGGGGAATTTTGCCGGATCCGGAACCAGATTTCCGTTTTCATCTCTTTCCCTTAAACTCCAGCAATCATCGATAACGATATATTCATATCCGGCATCTTTGTAGCCTTCTTCTACAAATACATCTGCCACATTTCGAATTAACTCCTCGTTGATGTCCCATGTAAAAGTATTCCATGAGTTCCAACCAAGAGGTGGCAAGTAACCCATTCTTTTTTCCATAACCCTCTCTCCTTTTCTGCTTTGGAATTGCTATGTCTCCATTATATTTTTTCGCTTTGGACACGTCTTTCTATTCCTTGCCATTCCTTTGTCAGTTCTTGCTTATGCATGGAAAATTGATGGCATCCATGTAATATTTTTCAAATTCCGGAGAATTTGCCAAATTGTAAACTTCTGTCTTTTCCTTTATGGAGACAGTTTTCCTATAGGCTTCTTCTGAAATCTCCGGTATCATACCAAGACGCTCCCTTCCATAGCAAAAAGCACCTTCTAAAGCCGCATTTCCGATAGAAATACAAAGTTCACACTGTTCTTCCGTTAACAATTCCGGCGGCAACAGTCCCACTGCAACTGCTGCACGTGGATTCAGGAAATATCCAAAACCTCCTGCCAGGTACACTTTCCTGCTTCCTTTTTCTGACCGTTTTTTTGAACCGCCCCTGTTCCCTGCTTCTTCCAACAAAACCCGTATTCCGGCATTCACTGCCGCTTTTGCCAACTGCAGACTTCGTATGTCAGCCTGCGTAACTACCGTACTTCCGATAGATACACCGGTTTCGAAATATTCCTCTGCAAGTAGTCCGGTTTCATCCATAAAACCTTTCTCATAAAGCATCGCCAAAAAACCAAGTGCGTCCGCCCCATAAACATTTACATCCAGTCTGCCTTCAAAGGCCGGACCTGCTGCGGTTGCCGTAGCCAGCATTTTTCCCCCCTCTGCCAACACGATTTCGCCGTTGGTTCCAAGGTCTATAAACATATAGGCATTATCATTTTTATCCTTGCCGGTTTCCATATGATACTCACAGGCATATAGGCCCGCCAGAATATCACCGCCCACAAAAGTGGAAATTCCGGGCATAATAACTGTCTTTACTCCGGCTATTTCTGTCTGTATTTCTTCCAAATGTTCGGATATAAAGGGGGCTTTTCCAAGACTATCCACCGGATAACCCATAAGCAAATGAACCATTGTGGTATTGCCTGCAATGACCATTCCTTTGATAGTGGCCTTTTCCGGCTGCACATACTCCAGTCCTTCAAATTGCTTGATTCCTTGCCCGATAACACTTTCGACCATCTGCTGCATTTCCAATGCTGCACCGGTTTTCCCCTCCCCTGCTGCCTCTATTCTGGACAACACATCAGAGCCATACTTACGCTGGGGATTCACGGCCCGGAAAGTATCCAGCACTTCGCCGTCTTGCATCCGGCGGAGCTGCATGACTATGGTCGTGGTTCCAATATCAACCGCAATCAGCATTGCATTTTCATTCACATTAGGAAGTAACGCATAGGGGGGTGTGCAGTCTTCTTCAATCAGGCTGCTTTTCCGGCCGTTGCTTCCCGGTATAGTAAAATCACTCACCACCAGCAAGTCTTCCCGCCTCTTGGCACCTCTGCCACAGCCGGTACAAACTCTGCACTTTTTACACGAACTGATTTCTTTCTCTGTCATAATGATAATCTATCCCCGCCAACTTCTCTTCTAACTCCGCCTTCGAGACATCTAAGTCTTCACACAACGCCTCCAAATGGGGGTAAAAATCTCTAAGTTTCAAGTTCACAAAACTAAGTAACATTACCGGATCGTTTGGTATCATATTTCCAACCTCTTTTCCTTATTTCTGGAATTTAGTATAACACAAAATAATCTGCTGTGAATACTTACAATTTACTACGGTAACGCAAAATCAGTTACTGCCAAATTATGGAAGCGACCCAGTTATAGGTCGCATCTACCCTAAAGAACAATAGATGCTTATTGGACTGATAAAAAATTCATTATGTAAACCTATTTTCGAACTTTATCTGCCCTTTAAGCCCTCAATGGGCTTTATGGGTAGATAAAATAAGAAAAAATCAATAGAAACGAAGAAGAAATGAAAAAAATTGTCATGCCATTAGCATGAAAACCGTTTTTTAGGGTAGAAAATCCACCAATTTGGTTTACATAAATTTAAATTTTATCTTCCCCATAAAGCCTTTTGGGGGCTTATGGGTAGATACACCTAAAATCACTCACATCAAAAATCGCCACTCGCAAGAGTGGCGATTTAAATAACTCCTATTATAAACCTCTATTTTACCTTTGCAATTAGTCCTGCATTTTCCACATCAACCAAAATGGTATCTCCTTTGCCCACCTTATCTGCCAAAATCAGCTTCGCGGATAGGGTTTCCACGTATTTTTGGATATATCGCTTTAAGGGACGTGCACCGTAAATAGGGTCATAAGCATTTTCAATCACAAATGCCAGAGCATCCTTTGTCAACTCCACCGACAGTTCTTTATCCGCTAAACGCTTATTTAAATCTGCAATAATCAGGCGTACGATTCCGCCGATATCCGATTTGGTCAATGGTTTAAAGAGAATTGTTTCATCCAAACGGTTCAAAAATTCCGGTCTGAAATAATTTCTGAGTTCATTCATAACCGCATCTTCCGCCTGAGGCAGAATATTCCCTTCTTTGTCAATGCCCTCCAGCAAATATGCCGCACCGATATTTGAGGTCATAATCAAAATCGTATTTTTGAAGTCTACCGTGCGACCCTGGGAATCCGTGATACGTCCATCATCCAGCACCTGCAATAACACATTGAACACATCCGGGTGGGCTTTTTCAATCTCATCAAAGAGAACTACTGAGTAGGGTTTCCTTCTGACTGCTTCAGTCAATTGCCCTCCCTCTTCATATCCCACATATCCGGGAGGTGCTCCAATCAATCTGGATACAGAGTATTTCTCCATATATTCACTCATATCGATACGGACCATATTGCTCTCATCATCAAACAAGGTTTCCGCCAACGTTTTTGCCAATTCTGTCTTACCTACACCGGTTGGACCGAGGAACAGGAAGGAACCTATGGGCTTTCCGGGATCTTTGATACCTGCCTTCGAGCGGATAATGGCTTCCGTCACTTTTGTAACCCCTTCCTCTTGTCCTACCACTCTCTTGTGAAGTTCCTCATCCAAATGTAAGGTCTTGTTCCGCTCACTTTCTGTCAGTTTTGTCACCGGAATGCCGGTCCATCTGGACACAATACGGGCAATCTCATCCTCCGATACACTTTCGTGCACCAAGGTCTGCTCCGTTTCCTTCATCCGGCTTTCTTCCTCTTCCAATTGCTTTTTGAGGGCCGGCAATTTTCCGTAACTCAATTCTGCAGCTTTTTCCAAATCACCCTCCCGCTGCGCTATCTGAATCTGACTTCCTATAGCCTCAATCTCCTCACGAAGCTTGGACAATTTATCTACCGCTGCCTTTTCATTGTCCCACTGGGTTTTGCGTCCGGAAAAATTCTCTTTTAATTCCGCTAATTCCTTCTGCAAAGCAATCAGCCGTTCCTGACTTAATCTGTCGTCCTCCTTTTTCAGTGCCGCTTCTTCAATCTCCAACTGCATAATGCGTCTTTGCATTTCATCCAATTCCGTAGGCATGGAATCCAGTTCCGTCTTAATCAGTGCACATGCCTCATCCACTAAGTCAATGGCTTTATCCGGCAGAAAACGGTCCGTAATATAGCGGTTAGAAAGTACCGCGGCGCTTACCAGGGCATTATCCATAATTTTAACACCATGATAAACCTCGTAACGTTCTTTCAGTCCTCTCAATATGGAAATAGTATCCTCCACAGCAGGCTCTTCTACCAGTACCGGTTGGAAACGTCTCTCCAAAGCCGCGTCCTTCTCAATATATTGCCGGTATTCGTCAAGAGTGGTAGCACCGATACAATGCAGCTCACCTCTTGCTAACATGGGCTTCAACATATTTCCCGCATCCAGTGCTCCATCTGTCTTGCCCGCACCTACAATGGTATGAAGTTCGTCGATAAACAGAATAATCTGCCCATCGCTCTTCTTTACTTCTTCCAAAACCGCTTTCAAACGTTCCTCGAATTCTCCACGGTATTTGGCACCTGCCACCAAAGCTCCCATATCCAGTGCAAACACCTTTTTATCCTGTAACCCCTGTGGTACGTCCCCTCGTACAATGCGCTGTGCCAGCCCCTCTACAACAGCAGTCTTACCAACACCCGGTTCTCCGATAAGCACCGGATTATTCTTTGTCTTCCTGGACAAAATACGGATAATATTTCTGATTTCACTGTCCCTGCCGATAACCGGGTCCAGTTTTTGATTGCGGGCCTTTTCCACCAGGTCCTGTCCGTATTTTTCCAAAGTGTCATAAGTTGCCTCCGGATTGTCACTTGTTACACGCTGATTGCCACGGACCGTGGACAAAGCCTGCAAAAAACGTTCTCTGGTAATACCATACTCCCGCCAGATTTCCTTCAAGGCTTTACCGGGATATTCTACCAGGGCTAAGAACAAATGCTCCACAGACACATAAGCATCCCCCATGCGTTTTGCCTCATCCTCTGCATGAATCAACGCTTTATTCAAATCCTGGCCAACATAAACCTGACCACCCTGCACTTTTACCCGTTTTGACAGGGCTGCTTCCACCCTTTCCGTAAAATGTTCCCTGTTAATCTCCATCTTCTCGATTAACTTCAATATCAAACTGTCCTCTATGGTCAAAAGGCTGTAGAGCAAATGCTCCTGCTCTATTTCCTGATTGCCATATTCATAAGCCAATTTCTGACAACCCTCCACGGCTTCCATGGATTTCTGTGTAAATTTTGAAATATTCATAAGCTTGCCTCCTCATTCTTGTTTGTTCTATAGCCAATATAACACACCGAACATGAAAATCAATTAAAATATGGAAAATCATTCCTAAATTTTTTATAAACATACCCTTTTCCATTTCTTCATATATTAGATTAAGCCTGTGCCTCTCCTGACACGCGTTGCGGGGATATGCCTATGACACTTTTTTCTATTATCGAAACCGTAAACAATTTTCTTTGGAATGGTCCTCTTTTAATTTTATTATGTGCGACGCATTTGTTTTTTACCATAAAATTGCGTTTTCCGCAAAGACACATTTTCAAAGCCATCCGCCTTTCCGTCACCCCGGAGGCGGAGGCGTCCTCCGATGGTAAAAATCTGACTTCCTTTGCCACCCTTTCCGCCACCCTGGCCGCCACCTTAGGAACCGGTAATATTGTGGGGGTCTCAACCGCCATTGCAGCCGGAGGTCCCGGTGCCTTGTTTTGGTGCTGGATAACCGGAATCTTTGGAATGGCAACCGCATACGCAGAGTGTAATCTTGCCATGCATTTTCGGAAAAAGCGTTCCGACGGAAGTCTTACCGGTGGTCCCATGTATGTGTTGGAGCACGGGCTTGAAAACCATTTTCTTGCAAAGTTCTACTCCGTTTGTACTTTATTCGCTGCCTTTGGCGTAGGTTGTACCACTCAGATTTCCGCTATCACCGATGCAACCGCCTCGCTCTGGCGCCTTCCCTGTCACTGGGTTGGCCTGGCAACCGCCTTCGTGACAGGATTGGTTATTTTAGGCGGAGTAAAATCCGTCAGTTCATTTTGTACCAAAGCCGTTCCTTTTCTGGGGATACTTTATATGATTGCATGTATCATCTTACTTATCTTAAATGCCGCCTACCTGCCGGAGACCCTGTCTCTTATTCTGGAAACGGCTTTTTCCGGAAACGCCCTTTCGGGCGGCCTACTTGGTGGTTCGTTTATGGTTGCAGCAAGATACGGCATTGCAAGAGGACTCTTTACGAACGAGGCAGGTATCGGGACTGCCGCTCTTGCCGCCGGTTCTGCGAGGCTGGTTTCGCCCTCTAAGCAGGGGCTGGTTTCCATGACTGCCGTTTTTTGGGACACCATTGTTATGTGCGCCTTGAGCGGCCTTGTGATTTTGACCAATTTACTTAAACGTCCGCTCTCTGCAAAAGGTTTTTCGGAAGCAGGGCTTGCAAGTGCTGCCTTTACGGCATTTCCCTTTGGTGGAAATACCTTTTTAACCATCACACTCATTGCTTTTGCTATCACCACACTCATCGGATGGTGTCATTTGGGTGAAAAAGGTGCGGAATACCTTTGGGGTTCCAAAAGCATCCGCACCTACCATTTCTGTTATATTATGATGATTTTCTTTGGGGCCATTCTTCCCATGAAATATGTCTGGTCTTTGACAGACTTAATCAACGGAATTATGATTTTTCCAAACATTCTGGCACTCTTTTTGTTACACCGGAAAATACAACCGCCTAAACAGTTTTAAACTCCACATACGCAATCTGCATGCCGGCTCTTACAAATACCAGCTTCAACTGATATTCACCTGCCTCCAGTTCCACTGTTGCCGGCTTTTGCATCTGCCATCTTCCCCAGGTTCCATTTATCTGGAAGGTGGACACCTCAGTGTCGTTCAGCATGATTCTGCACGCCATCTGTGCCAAATCCTGTTCCTTTGATGTCACCTTCACTGCCACTTCATAGGTACCGGGAGTTTCCACTTTTAATCGGAACACTTTTTCTCCGGCCAGATATTCACCGCAAAGTTTCTCGACCAGAACAGTCAATATGCCCTGTCTTTCAACGATAGCTTCTCCTTCCACTGATTCCAAGGCAGGCACTTTCACAATTTCCGGCACTTTAACCGGTCGTTCGGATGCCGGAGCATTTAACAGGAAACGGACGATATCCTGTGCACAGTTCTGTAACTCTCCTATGGTTAATTCCCCTTTTGATACTGCTTCCAGTGTATTATCATCATGAGGATTCATGGCCGCTCCAAAATTGTTTACTACCATGTATAAGTCATTCCGGGAACGGACCATGGAACGGGTATCCTGAAAATTGCTTTCGCCCCCTTCTACCACATCATTCATTTTTGCCCACCAGTCTGTCATCAGGATTCCTTTGTATCCCCATTCTTTACGGAGAATGGTATTATCAAGGTCATAGTTGGATGCGGTCCAGTGACCGTTTACCGGGTTATAGGAAGACATGACAGACTGTGCATTGCCTTCCTTAACCACCATTTCAAAAGCCTTTAAATAAATCTCTCTTTGTGCTCTCTCCGAAACAATGGCGTCAACCGTATATCTTGAAGTTTCCTGATTGTTACATGCATAATGCTTAACCGTTCCCTGACCGCCGTGTTTTGCAATTCCTTTTACCACTGCTGTTGCCATTTTTCCGGTAAGCAGGGGGTCCTCTGAAAAGTACTCAAAATTTCTTCCGTTCAGAGGATTTCTGTGAATGTTAATTCCCGGGCCAAGGAGTGTATCGATTTCATTCCGCACCAATTCCTGTCCCTGCAAATCAAACAACGCTTCCACCAATTCCATATCCCATGTGCAGGCAAGGGAGGTTCCGATGGGCAACTGTGTTGCCTTTGCACCGTTATCCATACGGATGCCGGAAGGTCCATCTGCCGCACAACCAAGAGGAATTCCATAGGAAAGTAAACTGTCTGTGACGCCGCCGAATGCTGCCGCTGTTCCCGGTGTCACCCTTGTGGAACACATACCTTCACCACGGACAATCGCTGCCAGATCTTCCACGGACAACTGTGCCACAAAATCTTCCAGGGAAGCCTTGCCGTTTTTTACATCCATAAAGCGGATACCCGTATCCCCGGTAATGTGCATTGTCTTGGGCAAATTCTCCTGAATTCTTGCCGCCAAATCAATGGTTCTTTGAGGCACCGGTTCTTTTTCCAACCAATAAGTGCCATCCGCCTTTTGGCTACCCGGCTTCATTCTGTCAAAGGCTGCCGTAGGTGCAGATGCCTCCTGCAACTCTGTAAGTACCTCCGGACACTTCCATTCTTTCCCGCCTGCCACTACACTGTCTTTGACGCTATTTCCCACGTAGACTGTATAATTTCCTTCTTCCAACACATAGCAGGATTTATGGCCTGTCACACCACTATCATCATAGGATGCAAAATAATAAAAGGGAACTTCTATTTCAAGGTTCTGTGTTTCACCCGGTGCCAGAAGTTTTGTCTTGGCAAATCCAACCAGTACCTTTGCGGGTTTTCCAAGTTTTCCCTGGGGAGCCTCCACATACACCTGGACCACTTCTTTTCCGGCATATTCTGCTCCCGTATTTTCTACCATTACTTTCACACTAAAGCTGTTTTCCGCCCAACTGCATTCCTTTACTTCCGTGCGGAATGTGGTGTAGGAGAGACCAAAACCAAAAGGATACTGTACCTTCTCGGGTGCAAAGGTTTCAAAATACCGGTATCCCACGTAAATATCTTCTTTGTAATAGCTGACAATCTTATCGCCATAGCCTTCTGTAGAAGGATAATCCTCCAGCGAATACGCAATGGTATCCGATAACTTACCGGAGGGGTTCACTCTGCCCGCTAACACATCCGCTGCCGCATTTCCTCCTTCAATTCCACCATGCCATACATAAAGAATGGCCTGTATGCCATTGCCGAATTTTTCTGCTGTTGCCCAACTCATATCAATAATATTGGACACATTCAAAACTACAATCACTTTCTCAAAATGAGTACAAACTTTTTCCAGCATAAGAAGCTCCGTCTCCGTTAAACGGTAACTTCCCGGTGCATCCGCATTATCCTTGTCCTCACCTGCTGTTCTTCCGATCACTACAACCGCTTTTTGGTTTTTTTCCGCTGCTTTAGCCACAATTTCATCTGTGAGAGCCATCTCCTTCTGAAACCAAGGCTCACCGGCCCATGCACCACCACCGTTGTCAAAAGGATTGTCCTGTATAAATTTTTCGTAAATCCCTACAAGTTGTTCATCTACTGTAATTTCATGAATTGTTCTTAAACCACCAATCAAATTGGTAGTGTATTCCACGTTTACAGAGCCTCCCGAACCTGTACCACTTCTATAATAATCTAATTGACATCTTCCAAAAACAGCAATCTTCTCTCCGGCTTTTAAGGGCAATACCTGATTTTCATTCTTTAAAAGTACTGTTCCTTGTGCCGCTGCTTCCCTACTTAAATCTGCTAATCCTTCCATAGGAATCCCAATCATTTTTGTCCCCATACTTTCTCCTTTTTCTATCCTTGATAAAAAAATGCTTTTATTTTTTATGATAGCATGACACCACCTCTCTCTCAATGTTTTTTCTTGTTTCATGAATGTGATTTATTGCTTTTCTTATATGCATTTTTTGTGGCATCATTATGTAGAAGAATAGGTCTGTAACACGCAATTTGACTATACAATTCCCCTCAAAACCTACGTAATTTTGCAAAATATTTCTTGACAAAACACGCATTTTTTGATACACTTTCGGTGTATCTAACAAAGTCATTGATCTCACATATTTTTGTAAGTCTTTGCTCTGTCGTAGATTTACAAAAATATGTGATTTTTTTGCACCAAGGTTTAGGGTACACTAATATTTTTAGGAGGTACTGGTTCATGAATAACGGTACAGTAAAGTGGTTTAACGCTCAGAAAGGTTATGGCTTCATCACTAACGAAGCTACAGGCGAAGAAGTATTCGTACATTTCTCCGCAATCAACGCTCAGGGATTCAAATCTCTGGAAGAAGGTCAGAAAGTTACTTTCGATACAGAAACCGATCCTCAGAACGGCAAAGTTCGTGCAGTGAACGTAACTGTTGCTTAATAACAACTGAAATGTGAATCATTGAAAATGTTGCCCTTGAGCAAATGCTCCTGGGCACATTTTTTAGGAGATTTTTATGCTTTTTAATTCCTATATTTTTATTTTTCTATTTTTACCCACATCTCTTTTAGGATATTTTTTATTGAATCGTTTTAAAAAATATACTTTAGCAAAGTACTTCCTCATCGTCATGTCCTTTTGGTTCTATGCCTACTTTAATTTTTCCTACCTGTGGATTATGCTTTTCAGCGTGTGTATCAACTATGTCTGTCACCTGCTGATCATAAGACGTTACCATCCAAAACTTACGTATTTTTTCGGTCTGGCGGCAAACATTGGACTGTTATTTTACTATAAATACTTTGATTTTCTTTTAGAGAATCTTAATGCACTTTTTCATACCGGATTTGATGTCAGTATTCTACTGCCCCTTGGTATCAGTTTTTTCACTTTCCAACAAGTAGCTTTTCTGATTGATACCTACAAAGGCATTGTAGACAAACAGGATTTTGCAGATTATGCCCTATTTGTAACCTTTTTCCCCCAGCTGATTGCTGGTCCCATTACAGCTTATGAGGAAATGCTTCCACAATATAGGGACCTTACCAGAAAAAGTCCCCGGGCGGATAATTTTTATCTGGGCTTCCGTATTTTTGTACGTGGTCTGGCAAAAAAAATGTTGCTTGCAGACATCTTTGGTCTTGCAGTGGACTGGGGCTTTCAGTATTATACTTTGTTAGATGGCTTTAACAGTTTTGTGCTAATTCTTTTTTATGCATTCCAGCTTTATTTTGACTTTAGCGGTTACTGTGATATGGCAAGAGGTATCGGTTATCTGTTCAACATTCAGATTCCTATCAACTTCTTTTCCCCATACAAATCCCGTAACATTCTGGAATTGTGGGAGCGTTGGCATATTACCCTGGGACGTTTTTTCACCCGTTATGTCTATATTCCTTTGGGCGGAAGCAGAAAAGGAACCGGCCGTACTTATCTGAATACTTTTATTGTGTTTCTCATTAGTGGTATCTGGCACGGTGCGGGATGGACTTATATTGCCTGGGGTATCATGCACGGAATTATGTCCATGCTTACCCGTATGTGGCATAAATGTAAAAAACGCTTTCATTTGTCACTTCCCCAAAAGCATATTTTAACCGGTCCGGTTAATGTACTTACCACGTTGGTAACCTTTTTCTTTTTTGTCATTTCCCTAGCATTCTTCCGCTCCGGAACTATGGCACAAGCATTTGACCTGATTAAAAATATATTCTGTTTCGAACACGTGAACATCGCAATGGAATGGACATATTTTTTCCAAATACCGGAACTCTGGTATGTAATAAAGTTTTTCGGACTGCATAATGCTCCTTACGGTGCTTACTACTGTCTCATTCTTTTTATGGCAGTATCCGTTTACATTATCTTCTTCCGCAAGAACTTATATGAAACAGAAAACAAGTGCAAACCCGGCTTTTGGGATGCTGCCTTTACAGCTTTCCTGGCACTCTGGTGCGTTTTGTCCCTATCCGGCGTTTCCTCTTTCCTGTATTTCAATTTCTAGCCGGAAAGGAGTGACTGCATATGAATTCAAAAAACTGCAAAAAATATCTCATTTGGCTTGGGACTCTGTTTTTTGTTCCCCTTTGCCTTATTATGTTATTGGTTATAGTTATAGACCCGTTTTTTCAGTATCATAAACCTCTAAAAGGGGTCAATTATCTGATTGATAACCAAATCAACCAGAATCCGGGAATTGCAAAAAACTTTGATTATGACAGTGTTATCGTAGGCTCCTCCATGACAGACAACTTTGACACCAATCTATTTTCGGAAATCCTTGGATTAAATACTGTAAAACTCAGTTGCAACGGTGCCTTCCCCAAGGATGTAGCTGCCATGCTTTCTTTGGCAAAGAACAGTTCCAATGAAATCAAGGAAGTTTTTATCGGTATTGATGTCCACAACTATAAGGCGGAACCGGGCACTATCGCCTATGAGATTCCGGAATATCTTTTTGACAACAATCTTTTCAATGATGTTTATTATCTGCTCAATAAAGACGTCATTCTGGATTATATTATCAAGCCTCACGAAAATACGCCTATAAACGAGATTTACTGGTTTTGGCCTGATGTCTATTATGGTGCGGAATGGGTTGCCAAGTTTTATGAACAGCCTACTGAGTTTTTACCCCCGCTCCCTGAAGATTATTATGCAGACAATATAAAAACCAATTTGGAAGAGTATATTATCCCTTATATCGAATCTATGCCGGATACCACCTTTACTCTCTTTCTCCCACCTTACAGTGTTCTTTACTGGTACTCCCGTTCTGCAGATGGGAGTTTAAAGGCCGAATTGGAATGTCAGAAGCAAATTGCGGAAACATTGTTTGCCTATCCTAATGTGAGAATTTTCTGTTTTCAAAACGATTATGATTACATTACCAATTATGATAATTACAGTGATTACACACATTTTTCTCATGAGATGAACGACTATATGACCGCTTGTTTTGCTAGTGGTGAGTGTGAACTTACCCCAACCAATTACAATGCAGTTCTTGAAGAAATGTATCAGTGGCTTGTGTCACAGGACTTAGCTTCTTATGCAGAATTTAACTGATCTCCTTTTTAGACTTTTAACCCATAACTCATTGACAAAATTTCTCAATTATTGTATTATGACACAAGATTATTTCTTGAATATACTTTCTATGAGGGAGTAGTTTGCGGCTGGGCCGTGATAGTATCAACATAATGGTTTAACAACCTGGTATTATCTTAAAAAATGAGACTCATGGACAATAGCGGTTTTATAGCCGTTTATTGTCTGTGAGTCTTTTTTCGTGTTAGCGACAAGCCGGGCTGTTCGGCACTAAATCGCCCGTCGGGTGCTTGCACACATAAGGGTATATTTAGTCGCCGAACAATGTGGCGCTCGCCACGACCGAGTAGCTATGCTGCGAGGTTCCGCCCGGCTTTCACGGGCGCTCGCCACGACCGAGCAACTCCGTTGCGAGGTGTCCGGCTTGTCGCATCTTGCCAGTTGCCCGGCTTTCACGGATACCCACACTCTCTCCTCACAAATATCGCCCCGGAGGAATCAAAAATGACACTTACCAGTTTATTTCTTATCGCCGTAGGCCTTTCCATGGACGCCTTTGCCGTTTCCATCTGTAAAGGTCTGGCTCTTCAAAAAATCAAATTCAAACACTGTCTTATTGCGGGACTTTGGTTTGGGGGCTTCCAGGCACTGATGCCCGCTATCGGCTTTTTAGTCGGTTATCGCTTTCAGGACAAAATCACCTTCCTCGATCACTGGATTGCCTTTGGTCTTCTTTCCATTATCGGTGGAAACATGATTCGTGAAGCCTTATCAAAGGAAGAGGAAGAAACCAACGCTTCCCTAAAAATCAAAGACATGTTTGTCCTTGCCGTTGCCACCAGCATTGACGCTTTAGCCGTTGGTGTCAGCTTTGCTTTCATCCCGGAACTTCCTATTGTTCCGGCAGTGGTTTTCATCGGCGCGATTACCTTTACCCTCTCCGCTATCGGCGTAAAGGTGGGCAGCATTTTCGGTACAAAATACAAATCTAAGGCAGAACTTGCCGGTGGCATCATCCTCATTTTAATGGGTCTTAAAATCTTGTTGGAACATTTGGGTATTCTGGGGTAAATGGGCGTTGTGCATATGTCATGAGGTGGCGGTTGTTTTATGGACGCGGCACCATTATATGTGGCGTCTACCCATAAAAACTATAGATGCTCACTGGGGTTGAAAAAGGACGCATTATGTAAACTATTGTTCGCATTTTATCTGCCCATTGAGGCCTCTATGTGCTTTAGGGGTAGATAAAACAGAAAAAAAACACTGGAAATAAAGAAGAAATGAGTAAAATCGTCATGCCATTAACGTACAAACCGCTTGTTTGGGTAGAAAATGCATAATTTTAGTTTACATAAGTTGGAATTTTATCTTCCCCAAAGAGCCTTTTTAGTTCTTATGGGCAGATACGACAAATAAGCTGCCATTTCATGCCGGTATATTTGATAATCATGTGCAAACATCCTCTGTTTATACAACCCAAAAGGGTACCTCCCAACCGGGAGATACCCTTTTTCTTTTTATAACCTTCTAAACGTGCTTTACACACTTAACAATATGCTATTACTCCACAATTTCCATCTTATCAAAGCATATATTTGCCACTGTCATAAGCGCAAATGCCAGAAGTGCCAAAACGCCAATCATAAGCAGATAGCCCATCTCTATATTGAAAGACATCACTCCAATTACTGCTGCTGTTCCTGTTATACCAAGTACTATTCCCTGAAGAAGCATAACAAAGAACTGTTTTCCTGTTTTTCCCATAACGTTTCCTACCAATACCTCTGCCATAATTGTATTGTAAATCTTACAAGCCTGCAGACAAACAAAGAATACCACTGCAAGTGCTATCTGATGTGCAGGCAGTTTCAAAATAATTCCTGCCGGTACTGCATACAAAGCACCGCTAACAATAGATTTGATGTGTTCCATTACCGTTGCATACCACAGTTTTTTCATGGGACTGTCCGGAATAAGGAAGGTATAGGGACTCTTGATCTCCATAGACCATTTTCCGCCTGTCGTAGACATACAAAACGCAACATATCCTATGGAAATAGGAAGGATAAATTCCTTATAATCCATCATATCCTGTCCCCAGATATATCCCATAAATGCACCCAGTGCCAACATGACAACCGTCTGAGTATCAAAGAAGAAAAACTTACATTTTTTGTATTCCAAAAGCTGCTTGTAGAACAGGGCCTTCGCTCCGCCTCCCTTGTATTCTACCTTTGCCTTACCAAACTTCTCCTTTTTACCCATCTTTGCATTCAAACCATCTTGTCTCTTCTGTAAAAGCACCTGATAGTCTTCTGCAAATTTCATGGCGTCTTCATAGTATTCGCCGCTGCAAGGCATCTTGATTGCCAATACAAACATTACTAATGTGAAAAGAACATATAATACAGTGCAAATGATATTTACCGTTGTAGGTCCCATAAAAATCAAGTTCACTGCAGAAATATACCATCCCACAACAGGCACCATTTGGATCTCATCCCCAAGCAGGAAGTCCATGATCATATCGGTAGATAAGCCCATCTGCGTATATTTCACAAATGCAATCACAAAGAAAACCCCAATCAGTGCATAAGAAATAATTTGTACAATTTTTCTTCCCTTATCTCCGATTCTTTCTGAGCCGTAAAGTAAAAGCATCACTGAGGATTCCAGCATATTTTGCAGAACCATGGCTACCAGGAAATAAGCAAGAGCCTGCCATATAGAAACATTAAACATAAAGATTGCGGCAAGCATTACTATAATT
This sequence comes from Lachnospiraceae bacterium, assembly GCA_045589155.1. GTDB lineage: Bacteria > Bacillota > Clostridia > Lachnospirales > Lachnospiraceae > Acetatifactor. Next base: position 13,529 of record JAZNGC010000054.1, on the reverse strand, counting down.
GTTGCAATCACATATACAAATAAATTTCTGATATGGGCATATAATAATATTTTTTTCGGTGTCACCGGGGAAGTGAACAAAAAATGGATATCACTGTTTCGGAATAAAAGCCCTTTTCGCTTTGCGTAAGATATAAAATTCGCAGGCGTCATCCAAAAAACAATCAATGTAAAGATAATAAATAATGTATCCACACTTCTCCAACCCATGTCATCCAAAATCATATTGAAAGACCAAGGCACTACTGTAAGATAAAACAAAATGAAAACCAAAGCAAAGTACGTAACCGGCTTTTTTGCTGCTTTTTTTGCTCTGTTTTTTAAACTCTTTTTATATAAATACCAAATTGTTCCCATCATCCTGCCCCCGCTTATTCTGTCTCTGTCACTTCTGCTTCACTACTTCCGGAAGTTACCTGGAAGAACAATTCCTCTAAGTTTTCTGCCCCTACCATATCTTTGGAGTAGGTGCCGATAATATGACCTTTTTCCATTACGAATGTTACATCCCAAAGTTCTTTTACCATCTCCAGCATATGGGTACTGATTAAAACAGTAACTCCCTGGGCTTTCAACTCCCCAATTACTACTTTTAACTCTTTAATTGCAGCCGGGTCCAAACCTACCATAGGTTCATCAAAGAGAATTACCTGAGGCTTAACGATAAGCGCACAGCAAATGCTGACCTTCTGCATCATACCTTTGGAAAGTTCATTTCCAAGCTTATCCTGCTTATCTAAAAGTTCAAAACGTGTCAAAAGTGTTTCAATTTCTTCATTGGTTGCTTTAACCTGATATGCCTGTAAAATGAAATCAATATGTTCTCTTACCGTAAGTGCATCATACATCGCCGGTATCTCAGGCACGTAAGCAAATACCTTCTTTGCCTCGGTAGCCTTTCCGGAGATTCCTTGTATTTTTACCTGCCCGTCATAACGTACGAGACCTGCTATACTTTTGATAATACTGGACTTTCCGGCACCGTTAGGTCCAAGTAAAATTCCGATTTCCCCATCGGGAACCATAAAACTCACCTGATCAACTGCCAGTGTTTTTCCATATTTTTTTGTCAAATTCATAATTTCTAACATTTTTTCACCCTCATCTTTCCCTGTGTATTATACTCCCGCCTCTACTTGGAGGCCACAATGTTGTATTGCTGTACTACACACTTAATACAATAATACTGTTCAATCCATTTGTCAACACTTTTTTCAAATAAATCATTAAAGCAAAAAAACAGTGTAGTCACTTACAGAGACACTCCTTATCTCTTGCATACTACACCGTCTTTTCTTTCTTTATTATTCTATTCCTAAGCATGGCTATGATTAAATATAACAGATAGCCCAGTAAAATCCCTGTACAATTTAATATAATATCATCTACATCAAAAGCGCCAAATCCACTTACAAGTTGAAATACTTCTATTCCAAACACAAAGAGGAATCCACATCCCCCATGAAAAAACAAGTTTCGGAAGGGCCTCCATATACCGGGCAGGAAATATCCAAAGGGTATAAAAGCCACCACATTTCCAACAAGGTTTTCAAAGCTTCTAAGTCCTCCCCAATGCCAATATCTGATATACATCGTAATTGTACGGAACGGAGTAAAATTTGCTCTTTCCATTCCTGCCGAAATCACTCCGTCATCCCAAGTATCTATCAGACTTTTCATCGTATCCGGCTCCAACTTGAAAACAACCGCTTTCAGCAATATGATAACGTATAGAAAAAACAGTATTCTCCATAAATAACTGCAAACACGCTTCACCTTTACTTACCACCTTTGCAATTCTTCTATCAATATCTTACTTCCACCAAAGTGAGACCCTTTGCAGGCACTAAAGGGCCTGCCTTTTCTCTGTCCAAAGCAGCCAGCACTTCCGGAATTTCCTCCGGCTTCCTCTTTCCCAGACCTACCTCCAACAAAGTACCTGTAAGTATTCTAACCATATGATATAAAAAACCATCCCCTTTATAGGTGATTTTTATAAAATGACCTTCTTTTTCCACAAAAATCCCTGTCACCGTACGTACTGTTGACTTTTTCCCTTTTTTGGCAGACGTAAAGGATTTAAAATCATGGGTACCGGTCAAATACTCTGCCGCTTCCCTCATGGCTTCCAAATCCAATTTTTCCTCTACCACATGGGCATACCTGCGCCGGAAAACATCAGGAATCCCACTGTTTATAATCTGATAGCAATAGGTCTTTCCTTTTGCATTCAAACGGCTGTGAAAACGCTCCGGCACCTCCTGTACGGAAAGCACTCCGATATCCTCGGGAAGATATCGGTTCATGTAGTCCAATATCTCCTTTTCTGTCATATCTGTATCCATATGGGCATTGGCTACCTGGGCAAGCGCATGTACCCCTGCGTCTGTTCTCCCACTGCCTTGTACCTCTACTTTTTTACCGCACATGGTCTGCAGCAATTTCTCCAGTTTTCCCTGTATGGTATTTTCCGTGGACTCCTGCCGCTGCCAGCCCTGATATCTGCTGCCTTCATACTGCAGAATAAATTTAAAGTTTCTCATCATCTCTTTCCTTCTGACACTGTGACACAATTTCCATGTCTTCCTTGGTAATGCGGCGGAAACGGTTCATTCCCGCACACAGGATCTGAACACTCTTTTTGGTGGTATCAAACACACCTTCCTGATACATGGTTACTATTATAATTCCAATCGGAAGTGCCAAAATCATGCCGATAACCCCACCCACTCTATATCCGATATAGAGCAAAAACAAGGTGGGAACCGGAGGCATTCCCATAGAATCCCCCATAATTTTTGGTTGGATAATCTGTCTAACAAGCTGACCCACACCCCAAACAATCAAAAGTCCGATTGTCATGGTATAATCTCCGCTTAAAAACTTAATAATCGCCCAAGGGACCATAACGGTACCCGTTCCGAAGAAGGGGAAAAAGTCAAGAAATGCAATGCCAAGTGCTACCAAAAGCACATAATCCACCCTAAGAATCAGTAGACCGATTACAAGCAATAAATAAATCCATATTTCGATTTTCAACTGAGCCTTAATGTAACCGCCCACTGCTTTTTTCACACTGTCTTTCACCAGAGTCCAACGTGCCAAAAATCCTTTCGGGATTCTTTTTCTTACCGGTTCAAACCACACGCCTCTCTCCGCCACAAAGAAATACGCTCCCAACAGTCCCAAAATTCCTCCGATAATCACTGTAGGAATCTGTTTTGCAAAATCGCCCAGCGCCTCAATGGTAGGGGCACTGAAGCTGCCCAATTTGGCTACCAAAGCATCGGAAGCCGTCTGTCCTGCAGACAATAGGGTCATTCTTACTTCTTTGGGAATTCTCTCTATGATACCGGAAAGATTCTTGGAAATCGTTTCAAAATCCTCTTTCAATCCGTCTATCATCTCAGGCAAGGCCTGAATAAATCCAAGCGCCTCATTGACCAGTTTCGCACCGATTAAATAGATAACTGCAATCACAAGACCAATTACAATAATAATAACCACGGCACTGCCGGCTTTACGCTTAATTTTCAATTTTTCCTCAAAAAACTTTACCATTGGTGCCGCAATACAGGCAATGATCCATCCGATTACAAAGGGCATAAAAAACACCAATAATTTAGGAACCAGACAAACTACCAATACCACCCCCACAATGGCAATGGCAATATTCAACAACGCTTTCATATACTTAATTGCTGCTCTATTCATACTCTTTACCTCTTAAGTGTTTCACAAGCTTATTCTTCCGTACCGTTTTCTCCTTCAATAATCCGGTCTAAAAGCTCGTATATTTCATCTCTACCCTGCTTTGTCTCTGCGGAAAAAGGAATTAGTACCGTATCTTTTTCCACATTCAAAGAGGTTTTAATTAATTTCACCTGTTTTTGAATCTGACTGCGATTGATTTTATCCAGCTTTGTGGCAATGATAATGGGTTTATATCCCTGTCTTAAAATCCAGTCATACATAATCTTATCATTTCCGGAGGGTTCATGACGGATATCAATCAACAAAAATACCGCTTTAAGCTGCTTTGACTTATGCAGGTAATCTTCAATCATTTTACCCCATTTTGCCTTTACTTCCTCATTCGCCTTTGCATATCCATAGCCGGGCAAATCCACAAAATAAATGGCATCATTGATATTATAGTAATTGATTGTCTGGGTTTTTCCGGGTTGGGCACTGGTTCTTGCCAGTGATTTCCGGTTCATAAGTGCGTTAATCAGGGACGATTTTCCCACATTACTCTTTCCCGCAAAAGCCACCTCCGGATGAATATTATTGGGAAGTTTACTGGTGATTCCGCATACCGTCTCCAAACTTACATTTTTAATAACCATGTATTTACTCCTTTTCCTTCACCAGAGCATGTTTTAATACCTCTGTCATGCTCTCCACAAAAACAATTTCCAGTCCGGTTTTGATTTCTCTGGATATTTCTTCCACATCTTTCTTGTTTTCCATAGGAACCAGAACCTTTTTTATACCGGCTGTTTTTGCTGCAAGAATTTTCTCTTTTAATCCGCCAATGGGAAGCACTCTTCCACGTAATGTAATCTCTCCTGTCATAGCCACAGTGGCATAGACCGGGATTCCGGTTACAGCCGAGACAATAGCGGTTGCCATAGTAATACCTGCGGAGGGTCCATCCTTTGGTACGGCTCCTTCCGGTATATGTATATGAAAATCATTTTTCTTAAACACATCTGCAGGTATTTTATATTCCTTACTGATGGAACGTACAAAGCTGATGCCTGTCAGAGCAGATTCCTTCATTACATCTCCCATCTGCCCGGTAAGCTCCAGTTCCCCTTTTCCCGGCATCATGTTTACTTCAATGGAAAGGGTATCTCCTCCCACGCTGGTCCATGCCAGACCACGCACAATTCCCACTTCATCAACAGCATTTAATCTGTCCGGTGTATATTTCACTTTTCCTAAGTACTTTTCCAGATTTTGAGCGGTTACTTTTACTTTATCGACTTTCTTGGTCAATATCTCGCGGGCCGCTTTACGGCAGATTTCCCCGATTTTTCTCTCCAATTCACGCACTCCGGCTTCTCTTGTATATCCACTGATAATTAGCTTCAATGCCTGATCACTGATGCTAAGTCTGCCATCCACCATACCATTTTTAATAAACTGCTTCGGCATCAAATGCTCTTTGACTATATGGTATTTTTCATTTGCAGTGTAACTGGTTACCTCAATCAGCTCCATTCTGTCCAAGAGCGGTTTCGGAATGGTGGAAACCGTATTTGCCGTTGCAATAAATAAAACCTCTGACAAATCAATGGGAAGTTCTACGTAATGATCCCTGAACTTAGCGTTCTGTTCACTGTCCAGCACCTCCAAAAGAGCCGCAGACGTGTCTCCTTTGTAATCACTGCTGACTTTGTCAATCTCATCTAAAAGCATCAGAGGATTTTTTACCCCTGCCTGCTTCAATCCGTTTACAATACGGCCGGGCATGGCTCCCACATAGGTTTTTCGATGTCCGCGGATTTCCGCTTCATCTCTTACACCTCCAAGACTGATACGCACATATTTTTTATTCAATGCTTCTGCCACGCTCCTCGCAATGGAGGTTTTTCCTGTTCCGGGCGGGCCTACCAGACATATAATGGGGCTATCACCTGCTTTTGTCAAAGTACGCACTGCCAAAAACTCCAAAATGCGTTCCTTTACCTGTTCCAAGCCATAGTGCTGGTCCTCTAAAATTTGTTCAGCACGGATAATATCGGTATTATCTTTGGAAACCTTGTCCCAGGGTAATTCCAATAAAGTCTCAATATACGCACGCTCCACTGCACTTTCTGAGCTGCTGGGAGACAGACTTTTAAACCGGGCAATCTCCTTCTTGATTTTTTCCTTCACTTCTTTTCCGGCCTTCAGTTTTTCCACTGCTTCCGCATACTGGTCTGCATCAGAGAAAGACTGGTCTTCTCCCAGTTCCTCCCGGATAAAAGCCATTTGCTCCCTTAGCAAATATTCCTTCTGATGCTTATCTACTCTGCTTTTGACTTTCTCAGTCAATTCGCCCTTTACCTTGGCAATCTCTATTTCATTGCCAAGTACATAGGACAAAAGGTCGTATCTCTTTTGCAGAGTCTCAGCCTCCAATACATCCTGCTTACTCTCAAAGCTAAGAGGAAGGCTCATGGTTATCTGGTCTATCAAAAATTCCAAACCGGTCATATTTTGCAGTTTGGCTGCCAGCCCTTTTCCCATCTTCGGATTCATCTGAATATACGTTTCAAACATTTCCTTCAATTTCCGGGTCATTGCCTCTTCGGTTGTATCATCCAACTCCCCGTCACATTTTGGTACGGCTTCCACCTTTGCCATCAGATAGTCCGTATAGGATTCATCAAACGCCCAAAGTTTTGCCCTGGACTCTCCGGCTACCAACACCCGCACAATACCATTGGGCAACTTGCTTACCTGTTTGACCACTGTGATTGTGCCCATTTTATACACACCATCAAAGCCCGGATTTTCCTCATCCAGACTTTTTTGTGTCACTACAAACAACCGCTGGTCCCTGAGCATTGCCTGCTCCACTGCCAGCATTGATTTTTTCCTGCTTAAGTCAAAATGGATAATCATATCCGGGAAAATAGTCAGCCCCCTGAGGGCTACCGCCGGCATATCCACTATTGTCTGCTGTATATTTTCCATGTCGTCCTCCATTGCCAAAATTCCCCGTTTCTCCAATTACTACAAAACGCCGCACTTCCCGTGACGGCGTTTTGCTAAAACTTAAATCTTTACTTTGCTTTTTTAAGTGCCGCTTCTCTTTGTATTGTCAGTGGCTTTTCCTTGCCCTGTACAGATTCTTTGGTAAGTATAACCTTCTCAATGGTTTCATCCGAGGGAATCTCGTACATAACATCCATCATAACATTTTCCATAATGGACCTCAAACCTCTGGCTCCGGTTTTTCTCTCAAGAGCCAATTCTGCAATAGCACCTACTGCTTCTGCTTCCACCTCAAGTTCAACGCCATCCATATCAAAGAGTCTCTGATATTGCTTAATCAAAGCATTCTTAGGCTCTGTCAGAATGCGGACCAGAGCTTCCCTATCCAGACCCTCCAAAGTGACATTGATAGGAACACGACCGATAAATTCGGGAATTAATCCAAATTTCACCAAATCAAGAGGCGTTACCTCTTCTAAAATCTCACCGATTTCCTTAGTTGTTTTATCCACTATCTGGGCATTAAAACCAATGGCCTTTTTATCCAGTCTTGTCTCAATAATTTTATCCAGACCGTCAAAAGCACCACCACAAATGAACAGAATATTGGAAGTGTCAACCTGGATAAGCTCCTGATGAGGATGCTTACGTCCACCCTGAGGGGGAACACTTGCCACTGTTCCTTCAATGATTTTAAGCAATGCCTGCTGTACACCTTCACCGGAAACATCCCTGGTGATAGACACGTTTTCACTTTTCTTTGTGATTTTATCAATTTCATCAATATAGATAATGCCGTATTTCGCACGCTCTACATCATAGTCTGCTGCCTGTAAAAGCTTTAATAAAATGTTTTCCACATCTTCGCCTACATAACCGGCTTCTGTAAGTGTGGTTGCATCCGCAATCGCAAAAGGCACATTAATAATCTTTGCCAATGTCTGGGCAAGATAGGTCTTACCGGAACCGGTTGGTCCGATAAACATAATATTACTTTTCTGAAGTTCCACATCATCGGGATGCTTCGTCGCCGTTACTCTCTTGTAATGATTATACACAGAAACTGCCAGCACCTTCTTCGCCGCTTCCTGTCCGATTACATACTCATCAAGAAAAGCTTTGATTTCTGCCGGCTTGAGAAGATTGATATCCGGTGTCCCATCGGAAACCACAACATCCTCCTCAAATTCTTCCTCTAAAATATCCGTACAGATTTCTATACATTCGTCACAGATGTATACTCCCTGAGGGCCTGCAATCAGCTTTCGTACCTGATCCTGACTCTTATTACAGAAAGAACATCTCACATCCTTTTCGGGATTCTTTCCTGCCATTTTTACACGTAAATCCTTTCCCTATTGCTGCTTATTTGTCACCGGAAGTAGGACGGAATGTTACCACCTTGTCAATCAGACCATATTCCATTGCTTCCTGGGCACTCTTCCAGTTATCGCGCTCTGTATCTGCTGCAATAACGTCGTAATCCTTACCTGTGTTTTCAGCCAATATACGATTTAATTTTTCTTTGGTCTGCAAGATATGCTTTGCAGCAATCTCAATCTCCGTTGCCTGACCTTGTGCGCCACCAAGAGGCTGGTGAATCATAATCTCTGCATTGGGAAGCGCCATTCTCTTGCCCTTTGTACCGCCTGCAAGAAGGAATGCACCCATGCTTGCTGCCATACCGATACAAATAGTGGAAACATCGCATTTAATAAACTGCATGGTATCATAAATTGCCATACCTGCTGTTACAGAACCACCGGGGCTGTTGATATAAAGGTTGATATCCTTCTCCGGATCTTCCGCTTCCAAAAACAAAAGCTGTGCCACTACAAGGCTTGCTGTTGCTTCATTTACCTCTTCTCCTAAAAAGATAATTCTATCTTTCAACAATCTGGAGAAAATATCGTAGGATCTTTCTCCTCTGCTTGTCTGCTCAATGACATAAGGTACTAAACTCATTTTGTGTCCTCCAATTTTTGTCTCTGTCTGAAAATAAGAAATATTTTCCTAATATCCATATTATATTACATTCTTTTATTTTGCAATGAAAAAACAGAGGATTTAACAATTTCCTAAGAAAATTTTAATCCTCTGTTCTCTATACCCTTCCGGGCTGATTTTTAATTATTCTTCTGTAGTTTCAGCCTTTTTTGTTGTCTTTCTTGTTGTCTTTTTTACAGGCTTTTCTTCTGTAGCTTCTGCAGCTTCTTCTTTTACTTCTTTTGCAGCTTTTGTTGTAGTCTTTTTGGTCTTTGCAGCAGCTTTACCTTCTGTTGCATTTTCAAGTACAAATTCAACTGCCTTGCTGATAGCCAAATCCATCATAACCTGTTTCTTGCCGTTTTCACCAAGAGTTTCTTTTACTTTTGCTTCTTCCATCTGGTAAATTTCAGCCATCTTCTTAACTTCTGCATCGAAATCTTCTTCTGTAGCTTCGATGTTTTCAGCTTTAACAACTGCCTCGAGTACCAGTCTGGACTGGATACGGCTCAGAGCCTGAGGTTTTACCTGCTCAAGCATTGCCTGTGCGTTCAGACCTGTGAACTGGAAGTACTGCTCCATTGTAAGACCCTGCATCTGCATTCTCTGTGCAAAATCTTCCACGATCTGTCTCTGCTGTGTTGCAATCATAGCCTCAGGAATTTCCATCTCAGCGTCAGCGATAATCGCTTCGATTACGGCATCTTCTTTTGCTCTCTTAGCTTCTTCTTCCTTCTTCATAGCAAGGCCTTTTTTCACATCCTCTTTGTACTCAGCAAGAGTATCGAATGTGGAAACTTCGCTTGCGAACTCATCATCAAGTTCAGGAAGCTGTTTTTCTTTGATTTCTTTTACAGTACATTTGAATACTGCTTCTTTACCTGCAAGGTCTGCAGCATGATATTCTTCAGGGAATGTTACGTTTACTTCTACTTCTTTGCCGATTTCAGCTCCAACAAGCTGCTCTTCGAATCCGGGAATAAACGCACCGGAACCGATTGTCAGAGGGTAATCTGTTCCTTTGCCGCCCTCGAATGCTACGCCGTCCACAAAACCTTCAAAATCGATAGTTGTGATGTCGCCGTCTTTTACTGCTCTGTCGTCAACAGTGATTGTTCTTGCACTGTTTTCACGCTCTGTCTGAATCTGAGCATCTACTTCTGCGTCTGTTACTGTAACATCAGCTTTTTCTACTTTAATGCCTTTATATTTGCCAAGCTTTACTTCAGGCTTCAGAGCAACTTCTGCTGTGAAGATGAAGGGCTTTCCTGCTTCAATCTGAACTACATCGATGGAAGGGCTGGATACGATTTCTTCTTCGCACTCTTCCAAAGCTTTGTCGTATGCTACGGGAATTAACTCGTTTGCAGCATCTTCATAAAATACTGCAGGACCATACATTTTCTCAATCATCTTGCGGGGAACTTTACCCTTACGGAAACCGGGAACGCTGATTTTGTTCTTATTTTTCTGATAAGCTGTCTCAAGCGCTTTCTCCAGTTCTTCAGCAGAAACTTCGATAGTAAGTTTCGCCATATTCTTTTCCAGTTTTTCAACCTGTAAACTCATTGTTACATTTCCTCCTTCGGCATCATTACATCTGCCATCTTCTTATATTAGCTGTTCACTATTTGCTGTCCGTCCTACCAAATAGTGGACAGTTCGCAGTCGTTTATCGATTATATCACAACTTTTTATATTTGTCTACAATTTCCCGTTCAAACAAATTGGCTAATATGGTGAAGTTTTCGTGCAAAATTCATAGTTTCCAAAGTATCGCACCAAGGTGTTTCACATCGGATTCATCATGCGTAGCCACCACAATCGTCCTTCCTTTTTGGTTTTCTAAAAGGTAGCTTGCCGCTTTTTTCTTATTTTCCTCGTCCAATCCGCTAAAAGGCTCATCCAGCAAAAGTGCATCTCCCTTTGCCAAAACCGTGCGCACCATACTTACCCTGCGTTTCATTCCGCCGCTAAAGGTACTGCAGGGCTGACTTAAATTTTCACCGGGTATGAGTTGCTCTAAATGGGCACAGGAGATGTGCCTTTCTTCGCCGCCCGTTATCATCATCACATTTTCCGGTGCATTTAGCTGTTCCGCCAACCTGTCCTCCTGAAACATCATAGAACAGTTCATTCTGCTCACCACGCCTTCATCCGGTCGCTCAAGCCCTGCCAGAATACGCATCAACGTGGTTTTTCCGCCTCCTGACGGTGCCATCAGACAATATATCTTTCCGGGTTCCAGTGTCTGATTTATGTTCACAAGCACAGGATTTCCATCAAAGGATTTGCAAAGATCCTGTAACTGAATTGGTTTGCCTTCCCCTATGTTTTTTCCGGCCGCTCTGAATCCCGGCTTCCACCGGCAAAACACCTGCCACAAATATAAGCCGCTTTTTTCAAACAAAAAACTGAGCAGAATTACGGTAGCCGTCCAGGCAAACAAACCTGCCGTATCCAGATAAATCTTTGACATATACATCTGCTCGCCAATCGAAAGCGCAGGCGTTCCGATAACCTCCGCCGCCACTCCTGATTTCCAGCTCATTCCCATTGCCACTCCAAGTCCACTCTCCATAAAAGGACGAAGGGCCGGACGATATATATAGAAGAACCGGTTCCATAAAGGCATCCGGAACACGCTTGCCATCTCCAGCATTTTTTCATCTGCTGCCATAAATCCCTGCACCACATTGGTGTAGATAATCGGCAACACCACAATAAATACTATCGCCACGGAAAGTCCTTTTGCCCCCCACCAAATCAGTAACAACACAACAAATGCCGCCACCGGAACGGACTTGAAAAAGGACATAAGCGGTGCTAATAGTTCCCGCACCGTTCTGAATTTATAGGCAAGGCCACCCAGCATTGCTCCTGTTGCACCCCCCAGCAAAAGTCCCAGACCAATCCTTCCCACGGAATAAAAACAGGTTTTTAGAAACTCCGCATCTTGCACACCCATTATCCATGCCTTTGCCGTGTCCATAGGACCTGCAAGCAAAATCCGATTACCGATGCACCATGTCAGAAGCTGCCATACCAGTATCCAAAACAGAATAATCCCCAGCTTCTTTGCTACCCTGCCGGCATGCAAATCATTTTTCAATATTCTGTTTTGTCCTCTGCTTTTTTGTCTGTCTTTCTCCATCTTACTCTGATTCACATTCTTTCAACATTTATTTCTCAGATACTGTTTGCCTCACTTACGAACTGCCTCTTTTTGCGCCTTATCGCCTTTTGATTTTAGACTTTAACGCAAGGTAAGTGTCAAGATATTTTTTTAATTTGTGTAATAAAAATCCTCCTCAGGCAAAGTGCCACCCACAGATTGAGGCAAACTGTTATAAAGCACTTCCAGATATCCGCTAAGAGCCTGTTTCATATCTGCTCCATCCAGGTAGGTAATATTACAGTAAGGAATTGCTTTCTTCGCGATAGGCTCTTTTGCAATAATGCCCGCCTCTACTGCCAATGTGGCTGTCTGTTCCACATTTTCATTTGCTTCTTTTGCACTTTCTTTGTGCTCTTCCATGAATGTTTCAACCGCTTCTTTCTTTTCCTCAAGAAATGCTTTTCTGACAATGGTCACTCCCGTTACCAGACTGCTGCCATTTTTGCCCTGTATCTTTTCCCATTCTGCCGTAGTATCCAGCACTACAGATAAGGCTGCATTCTGGGTGCATGCCACTGTCACAAAGGGCTGCGGAAGCAAACCGATTGTGTCCGGATTTTCCGCAAGGAGTACTGCTACTTCTGTCGCTTCTGATTTATATTCTAAATTGACATCTGTTTCCGTAATTCCATTTTGCTTCAGCAAATAGTTTAATACAAAGTCCGGTGTGGTTCCTTTTCCTGTCAGGTAAATAGTGCGTCCTTTTAAATCCGCCACACTTTTAATGGAAGCATCTCCGGAAACCATATAAAGCACGCCCAAAGTATTGATATCGATTACTGCAATCTGACCTTCTGTTTTCTGATAGAGTACTGCCGCCACATTCGCCGGTACAAGCGCAATATCCAATTCTCCTTTAATCACCATAGGAAGCAATTCATCCGCCGCAGTCACCATGGTAAATTCATAATTCCCTTTTGCCTCTCCTTTTTCCTGTTTATCCATAAGAGGCAAAAGACCAAGGGTAGTGGGGCCTTTCATGGAGCCCACGCGGACAGTAGCCGTTTCCGCCGTTTGTGGAATTTCTTCCTGTTTACCACAGGCCGCCGCGCTACCGATTAGCATTGTAGATATTGCAAATAATATTGATAACTTCTTTATAATAGATGTTTTTTTTGTACTTTTCTTTGACATATTATGTTCCTTTTCTATTTTGCTATTTCTTGTTAGCAAATCAAGATTTCTTGCTCTGACAAACTGAAAGTTTGGTGTGTTCGTCAAATTGGGATTTACCGACATTTATTCCTTAATAATTTAATCCGAATTGGGTATATATGCATTCTTCTTTTTTCCATACCCAATTTTTTTCCGAAATCAATTGGTTTGGGGGCATTTTACACTGTTTTTGTTTCCTTTTGGGTATATACAGTTCTACATTTTCCCTATACCCAAAATTGGGCAAAAAATTGGGTACCAGACAATTTTTTCTTCCTCAATACCCAAAGTTATCTTTAAAATAGTCAAAAAACTAAAGTAATACCGGAATCTCGCTTCTTTTTGGGCATAGAGAAATCTGAACCCTGCATATACCCAAATACAAAACCACCCAAATACGAATTTCTATTTTCTATCTGTCATTCCCACAAATCCCAATTTGTACCCCAAATGTGTTTTACAAAGTATAGTAATAAATCTTTTGGGTAAATACAAACTGT
>JAZNGC010000053.1:0-34311 GCA_045589155.1 Lachnospiraceae bacterium | reverse complement strand
GCTTCTTCCAGTCCTATGCCCGTATCCGTAATAGAATATTCCAAAGTGGCAACTTGCTTCTCCATTCCTACCAGACGGATGTTGAAAACCACACTTCCCCGCTCCGTATATTTCACTGCATTGTTCAGCAGATTAAGCAATATGCCCCTCACTCTGGTCTTATCCCCATACAGCTCATTTGGAATCCTGGGATCGGTATTCATCTCAAAATGCAGCCCCTTGTTCCGTGCCTGTACATCAATAATATGATAAACCTCCTGCAATAAATCTGCCGTCAAATAATTACCGCAGGATAATTCCGCCTTACCGGAGTCTAATTTTGAAATATCCAAAATATCATTAATCACCGCCAATAAGTTCAGGCAGGATTTCTTAATATCCCCGGCATATTCCCGAACTGTATCGGAGGCCGTCTTTTTCAAAACCAATTCCGAAAAGCCTAAAATAGCATTCATAGGCGTACGGATTTCGTGGGACATGTTGGCAAGGAAAATCGTTTTGGAACGGTTTGCCGCCTCCGCATCCAGTTTTGCCTCCTCCAAACGTTGTAAGGTCTTTATATGTTCGGATAAATCAGTAACAATAATAATATAACCTATAATATCATTATATCGGTCCTCGATTTTGTTAATAGCCAAATTACAGGGAATCTGATTTTGGATACAAACAAAGTCCTTATTGCTGACACTTCCTTCAAAATCAAAAACTGCAATGTCATCCAATTCAAAAAACATTCCCAGACTCATATCCTGCTGGCGGATTGCATTCTGATTAATACCAAAAAACTTTGCCGCAGCATCATTGGCAATTTGGAGCTTCCTTTCCGCATTATATACCAAAACAGGCATGGACAGGGAATAATAGATAAACTCCGACATATTCGCAATATTAATCTTGGAACGGTTATTGGCCCTAATGGCCAGGTAGACAACCAGCATCCCAAAGAACTGCATCAATGTACTACCCGGAATGGCTTTGAAACCAAGCAGAGGCAATACGGTATCCAATATAGTTCCTATCAGCATTGCCATATCTGCCAGGATAAAGATTTTTCCAAAGAAACGGATACGCTTCACTTTGGAAAAACACATATAAACCGCAATTCCAAACATGAGCAGCGCTAAAATCAAACTATACGCCGTATATATCGTATTGGCCAGACCTGACTTAAAGGAATAAGTCATTCCTCCTTCTTCCAACCGGTAAATCGTCTGGCTGCGCTCTACCGTCAAAAAGTACACAAAAACACCAAGACCTGCAAAGGTATTAAAGATATTAGCCCATACTTTTTTGATGCCGGATAAATAAGAAACCAACATCTGACCGGTAATCAAATACATAATGGTACCAATCATGCCAATCACACGACACCAATATGCCCATTCCGTATCTGTCTGTAAAATCAATGCTCCAAAGCCAATACTCCAGATTGCACTGCTTAAACAAAACAAAGACATTAACCTATTTTCCGTATCTTTACGTTCCTCTGATAACAAAATGATTACAGCATAAAAAACAGCTAATATGCTAAATACCAATAACAGGATAGGACATGCGTATTTTATAATTCCCATAACTTTTTCCTCTGTTGAAAATAGTTTAAAACCCACTGTTTATAGTATATAGCATATAGCTGTTTTTGTAAATTACGAACGCTTATTTTTCTAGTACAAAAGGCCTAATTTATGCTGTCTTTGTTTTTTTACCGCCCCATATAAGCAGGCCTGCCACTACCACCATAGGCACTATGGTAAGTATCAGTCCTACGGGTAAATTGAAGGGAAGTGGAGTCAACGCATAAGGCACCCATGTAGAAGAAGATAAATTCACCACGCAGTGCAAAATCATTGCCAAAACAATGCTGTCATATCTCTCTACCAACCAGCCAAGTACCAAACCGATTACGAAAGCGTAAATACCCTGTACCCAGTTCATGTGGATCAAACCAAACACAAGTGCCTGAATAATGTTTGCAATCCAGAATTTTCCAAAAGCCTTCTTCGCAAATTTTTGGATAAGTCCACGGCATATATACTCCTCACCGATAGGAGCCAGTAAAATTGACGCCAGAATCACAAACAGGTTTGTTCCAAGACCAGCCACACCTGCCATCTCTTCAAAAGCTTCTACTATCTCCGGAACCCAAATACTCTCAAGGCAAACGGTTCCGTTAGCAAAGAAGCAAAGGCTTACACCGCACAAAACGGTAATTAATACGTTCTTCCAATCCAGTTTCTTAAAAGAGCCCACAAATCCGGGACGGGGTTTTCTGAAACTGAAATAAAACCAAAGTCCAAAAACAATAGTTCCCACAACGTGATATACACTAACTCCGACGGGAGCCACTCCCAGTACAAAGTCTGTGTACCAAGCCATATAGGCATCCATATCCGACACATCTACGGGACTTTTGGCCAGTTCAATAATCAGCATGGGAATCAGTACTACAAAAAGGCAAATGTACTGTAAAACAATACACGCCACTCCCGGCGCAAAAGATAAGAATCCATATCCTACTCTTGCCCCTGCTGATAGTTTCTTAGGTTGCTGCATCATCGGCATCTGCATTCCCGGCATTTGCTGCTGATTTTCATTTGTGTTCATGTTCATTCCATCCATTTTTCTTTCCTCCATCTTTTCCTTTTAAATTAGTTTTTCTTAATTTACCCTTTATTAATTGACTTACACCCCAAGGAGTGCCAAGCTAAGTCCTATTATTCCGCCAACCAAGGCACAGCATAACAGATACGCCCCATACGCACCAATAATGGAAATAAATCTTAAACTGTAATTGTACTTCGCGTCATTAAGTGGCAAAACCTCATCTGCCGGTCCTCTGTATATGATGGTTCTGTTTTCCAGTGCGCATACATACTGCCAACCTTTTTCTTCCGCATCCTTTACACTTTGCAACTGCCAGTCCGTACAAATACCGGTCCAGTCTTTCCTGTCGGAAAACTTATCTTCCCCACAGCCTTTTCTTCGCTGATTGGTAAGCCATTTGGTATCCATGGTGTAAATCTGCTCAGTTCCTTCACTTTTATCAAAAAAATATTTGGTAGGTGTTACCGAGTTTAATACCCATCCTTGCCGGGCTTCCTTCTTCAGCATCTTGCTAAGGCCTCTTACTGTAAGCACTAATTTCCGCTTTGCCTTATGCCGCCTACGGTCCACACTGTCCGCCCATTCACTTCTGGTCATAGTCAGTTCTTTTTCCTGGCGGTCTGCCAAGTTTCGTGAATAAAGGCAAAATGCGATTGTCAGTACAGCGTAGATAAGAGTAAACCAATCGTACCAAACCATAGGTATTGCTACTGTTCCCATGCAAACCATCTCAAGTTTTATTAAGATATCAACAACACTCACGAATAATAAGATATAAAGTAGGGAGTTTGCCTGCCCCTTTATATAACCACTAAATTTCTTTGCCCGGTAGATTCTGGATTCTTCCTCATTATAAAGCTCATTGATACCGTCTTCCTCGTATTCCTTGGAGAAATAGTAGGTCATACTTTCATCATGGGTTACTTCCTTCCACCCCAGCTCATTTGCCATATCCATAAAGATTTCTTTATGTCTGATTTCCTCCAGAGTGGGATTTTTCGGAAGTTGAAACCGGTCGATTTCATATAACATCCTCTTTGGCTCATCTTTTCGGAATGTATAAAATATACCCATGGTCATATTTTCTAAAAACCAACCATTAAGTGCCATTTCTTCCAGCCAGCTACATTCCTTCTGATAACTTGTCAGCCATCTGAACTTGGTCAATTTTCCCTTTGCCATTACTGCCTCTCCCCCTTCACTATTTTTATACCATCCTCCAACTGCTTTTCCAGCCTCTTGGTTTCCAGCTCCAAAAGTTCCCTTCCTACTTCGGTGAGCAGGTATGCCTTCTTTCCATCTTCCGTGGGTTCTATATTAACTATGCCATCTGCGGTCAGCCTTCCCACCATGGTATATAAGGTGCCTGTGCCAAGTTGGATTCTTCCCTTGGTTAACTCACTGACAAACTGCATAATCGCATATCCGTGTCTTGCCGTGATAACCGATAAAAGAGTGTAATACGTTGTTTCTGTCATTGGAATGTATTTTTTCAATAACCCGTCATCCATTTACCTTCTCCTTTCTTCTCGTTCTTCTTTATGTGTCCTCGCCCGACATATCTCTTCTCGATATGTCGAGCCTCGATATGTCGTCTATGAACAGAATATAACATAACCTCCAATATATTGTCAACACTTAATTATAAATGGACTTTAGATTCACCTAATGATATACTTATATGAGATTTTAGACTTGCCGCCTTACAGGGAGAAATAATGATTTATGAGTTACCAAAAGAGTTACGGACGTCACTCCGGATTTGACTTTCTAAAGTATATATGTGCATTTATGGTAATCTGCATCCACATGTCCTACCGTGGAAGAACCACCTTAGACCCGCTGACCAGGGTTGCCGTGCCTGTTTTTTTCATGATTAGCGGGTATTATTATACTTCCATGAAACAACGGGGACGTATCTTACACCAAGTAAAAAGATTGTTCTTACTGAGTCTGTCTGCCAACATAGGTTTTATCCTATTTGACGCCCTGTTACTTTTTTTTAAGGGTCTTCCCCTTTCCGGTGCAGTTAGTCCTTGGCTTCGGACAGACACTTGGATAAATTTTCTTTTCTTTAACATACCGCCTATATGGACTCATGTCTGGTACTTATCCGCCCTTTTATATGTTTATTTGCTTATCTTTCTCTTTGAAAGAATACTTCCGCGAAAGATTTTATATTTTTTTATACCGGTGTTACTTTGTGCCAACCTGATACTTGGAACCTATTTACCATTTTTAGTTAAAGCAGCTTTACCCTTACAATGGAGCAGAAATTTTTTCTTTTTGGGTCTGCCCTGTTTCCTGCTTGGAGACCTGATATGTCAAAAGAAAGATCAAATAAAGGTTGGAAACTTATTCCTTATACTGCTGGGTATTGTTTCAGGCTTAATCTGTGTTTTAGAGAGTAAATTCTTGTATTCCCTGAAACTGTGTATCAACAAAGACTTCTTTATTGGCACCATATTTATGGCTCTTTCCCTGTTTTTATTGGCGGGACGTTGTCACGATATATGCTCAAAAAAGTTACTCTGCAGAATTTCATTTATGGGAAAAGAATTTTCCCTGATGATTTTTATTTTGCATCCGGTCATTATCCGTATAGTATCGGAAATCGTTGCAATAACGGAACCTGTTTTCCCCGGTATAAATACACTTTACTTTTACACCGGACCTTTCCTGATTTTACTGCTCTCTTCTCTTGCAGCCGCAGGTATCCGTCTGCTGACCCGAAAGATAAAAGGTTCACAATAAAAAAAAGACTGATTTTTCATCCCTTGAAATATCAGTCTTTTTCTTAAGGTTTTATTCTCCAAACAATCGCTTTAACACTTCTTCTGCCGGCATTTTCTGCAACAATCCCGCATCTGCAAAAGTATCATTGTTCCAACGCATTACACTCACATCCGTAACATACTTCTGACCGGCCTCACGGTCCGGATACTTTTCCTGCCATGCCGGATAATACCGGGTCATATACTGTTTTGCCAACTCCACCGCCTGACTTGTTTCGGTACCGCTAAGTTTCGTCCCGCAAATGGAAACTCCCGGCGGACTGGCATGAAGCAGAACCACACTACCATCTTCACACATTCCAAGACATATCCAAACATGTCCCTTCATACTGACAATATCACCCGCCAAAAACTCAGCCGGTGTTTCCAACAATTGTCCCCAGCCAAGCTCACTATATTTAACAGCTGTCTCCGTGGATTTAAAGACATATCCGGAATTTCCGCCTTCTTTCTCAAACTGATTATAAACCACCCAGCCCACATAGCCGGAGCAGTCCAGACCATTTAAGATTTCATATTTATGATCTTTATAATTATAGGTCTCATCCTGAAGCGCGGCAAATTCACCCCATTCCGGTCGGACCCCAAGGGTCATAGCCCCCGGTCCCGCACCGGTGTCTTCCTCATTCCAGCCTCCGCCCCAAATATACATGGTATTTCCTATCGGCAAAAGAGCAGTCTTCAAGAATCCTTCCAGCGTATCCTCCTGCTCTACAGGAAGGGGGGGCTGCCCGCTTTCCGGCTCATCTGCCGTTTCCCCCGCTTCCGTCGCCGGCTCCCTTTCCGTTGTTTCATCCAATAAAATACTTTCTGCTACTGTGATCGTAGAACCGGTCTCCATATCCGCTTTATCTCCACATCCTGTCATCAATAACATTCCTACGATACCACAAATAAAAATATGTCTCTTTTTCATTCTTTATCCTTTGTCCTATCCCTATTCTACTCTTTCAGTATACCCTACTCCCGTCATATTGCAAGCCTTGAAAAAAAGCCTGTTTTATGCTACTATTAGCACAAAATACGGGGAAGAAAACAGGTTTCACATTCCCATGATTCGGAGGCAAATGATGAATATTTTAGTGTTAGGCGGCAGCCCAAAAGGAAAATACAGTATCACCTTACAGACCGTTCTTTACTTAGAAAAAAAATATCCGGAGCATACCTGGAACATTCTCCATGTAGGCCAACGTATCAAGGCACTGGAGAAAGATTTTTCTCCTGCAATAGAGGCCATAAAGCAAGCGGATTTAATTCTTTTTATTTATCCGGTTTATACCTTTATCGCTCCCTGCCAGCTCCATCGGTTTATTGAATTAATGAAGGAACATCAGGTTCCGGTTGCCGGAAAATTTGTCTCCCAAATTACTACCTCAAAGCATTTTTACGATGTCACTGCACACCGTTATGTACAGGACAACTGTCAGGACATGCAGATGAAATTTATCCGTGGCCTGTCCGCAGACATGGATGATTTATTAAACAAAAAAGGCCAAACCGAGGCCTGCAATTATTTTGAACACCTTTGTTGGTGTATGGAAAAAGATTTCTATGAGCCCTGTTATCAAAAGGAGTCCGTGCCTGTACACGCTCCCATAACAGTACCCCAAGAGGCGGTCGAAAAGCAGGATGGGGATGTAGTTATTGTCACAGACTGCACACCGGATAATACTCAACTCTCCTCCATGATTGCACGCTTTCAGGCAGTTTTTCCTGTCAAAACAAGGCTTGTTAATATCAGCGAATACCCCTTCATGGGTGGATGTCTCGGTTGTTTTAACTGTGCCACAGATGGTGTATGTATTTATAAGGATGGCTTCGACAAATTCTTAAGGGAGGAAATCCAGACTGCCCAGGCCATTGTTTACGCCTTTACAATACGGGATCATTCCATGGGCTCCCGTTTTAAAATGTATGACGACAGAAATTTCTGTAACGGACACCGCACGGTAACCATCGGCATGCCCGTAGGATATCTGATTAGCGGTAATTATTCCGAGGAAACAAATCTCCAGACCATTATTGAAGGCCGTGCACAGGTAGGCTGCAATATTTTAGCAGGAATTGCTACGGATGAGAGTTCACCCGACACAGCAATTGACTCCCTGTCTGATTCCCTTCTCTATGCACTGGAGCACAAGAACACACAGCCCCAGAACTTTTATGGTATAGGTGGCATGAAGATTTTCCGCGACCTGATTTATCAAATGAGAGGCATGATGAAGGCCGACCATAAATTCTTTAAATCCCACGGCCAATATGATTTCCCTCAAAAGAAAAGGGGAACCATTTTCGCAATGTACCTGGTTGGCATGTTGCTCTCCTCTCCGAAACTGAAGGCTAAAATGGGAAACAACATGAACGAAGGCATGCTTGCCCCCTATAAGAAATTACTGGATAATCTTGACAAATAACAAAAAACCTCTGCGCGCAGAGGTTTTTTTCTTACTCTTCCATTTTATCCACTATCTTTGTTGCATTCTTTTTCCATTTTCCAAGCTTATAGAAAAGCACTGTTACAACCGCACCCATTACCCAGGCAATAAGCAGGGACACCGGAATACTCTCAAAACGTCCGTAAGGAAGTTCCGGTGTTCTGGTAAGATAAGAAAGCAGATATGCCAAAGGCACACGGAGAACAACGGTTGTGAAAAGAGAAATCCACATGGGAGTCATGGTATCTCCCGCACCACGCATTACGCCGGATAAACTCTGGGTTACTCCAACTGCTATGTAGCCTACTGCCAAAATACGCATAATCGCCATACTCTGATTTACCAATTCCGTAGTATCCGTAAAAATCATCATCAGATATTTACCGAACAACAAAATAATACCGGTAATTACAGCAGAACAACCTACCGCCATCAAGGTTCCCTGCTTTGCTCCTTTTGTTACTCTGTCCAGTTTTCTGGCACCTACATTTTGTCCTGCAAACGTAGTCAACGCCATACCAAAAGAGAAGTTGGGCATCATAGCAAATCCGTCTACACGCATAACAATACCGTTGGCCGTAACAAACTGTTCTCCAAAGCTGTTTGTAAGGGACTGCACAATAATCATGGCAGAGGAGAAAATCGCCTGTGTTAATCCGGAAGGAAGTCCAAGTTTTACAATCTGAATCACATAACTCTTGGATAATTTAAGCTGTTCCTTGCCCAAATCAAACACACTCTTCATTTTGATCAATTTAAAAATGCAGCATGCAGAGGATACGCCCTGTGCAATTACAGTTGCAAGAGCCACTCCTGCAACACCCATATTAAATCCGGCTACAAACCAGATATCCAAAACAATGTTGAGAACCGTCGCAATCAGCAGATATACAAGGGCAGAGAAAGAGTCTCCCATACCTCGCAGGATACCGCTTAAAATATTGTAAAAGGACATACCGGCAATACCGTACATCAAAATCACCAGATAAGAAGTGGCATCATCAATAATCGCCGGTGGAGTATTCAAAAGTTCCAGTAGCATACGGATGCAAGGCGGTGCGGCAATCATAAGCACCAAAGATATTAACGCCGTTAACACCAGACTGGTTCCGATAGTAGCGGAAAGTTCTTCTCTTGCCTTTGCCCCGAAGTATTGGGCTACCATAATACCTACTCCGGCAGAAATACCAACAAACAATACCAATAACATATTAAACAAGGGACCTGCACTTGTTACCGCGCCCAGCGCATTATCGCCCACATAGTGACCAACAACCACACTGTCAACCGTGCTGTACAGCTGCTGTGCAATATTACCGATCAACATGGGAACCGAAAACATAACAATACTTTTCCAAGGTTTTCCCACTGTCATATCCGTGGGTTCAAATAATTTTTTAATACTAACCATTTTCTTTTTCCTATCCTTATATATAAACATTATTTTTCACACAGATGGTATTGTAGCATTTTTTCCCTTGCTTTACAACACAAAAATAGGACAGAACCTATCGTTACAATCTGTTCTGTCCTTCTAATATATATTATTCTTTAGAAAATCCTGCCAGCCCAAAAGCTGCCGGTCCCGAGTGGGTTGTGGTAACCGATTTTGCCTGAACCCACTGCAATTTATCAAATCCCAGACTCCATGCCGCATTTTCAATACTGTTGCGGATTTTCTCCGGTAATCCTACGGAATACACCAACCATAATTTTTCTTTCTTCAAATTATACTTTGCGGCATACTCCTTAATTACTCTTTCTGCCACCTTAGACAATTTTCCGTAATAGTTCCTTGTTCCCACCAATCTGCCTTCATTAACCTCTATGCATGGGTGGATTCCCAGATAACGGGCTCTCAAAAAAGCTCTTTTACCAACCTTTCCTCCTGCACGCAAGAATTCCAGATTGTCCGGCACAAAACACATTCGCATCCGTCCTGACAACTGTTCCACATTTTTAATAACATCATAAACGGATACGTAAGGATTGTCCCGGATGTATTTTGCCGTTTCCGTTATTACTCCTAACTGTCCTACACTTAAATGCTTGGTATCTATAATATGTATATAACTCTTACCTTCCGCTACGATTCTTGCGTTCTCATAAGATTCTGTGGTGGCTGCAGAATGAGCCAGATAAATAATTTCCGCATCCGACCATTTTTCCCTGATCTGATCAAAGACTCTTCTGAAATCTTCCTCTGTACATCCGCCGGTCTTCGGCAATTGCTTTGTCATATCATAATAATCTATCACTTTTTGAACGGGAAATGACCCATCATCATAAGTTTCACCCTCGAAACTTACATGCATGGGCACTACAGAGATACTATATTTTGCTGCCAATTCAGGAGTGATATCCGAACCTGTTTCTGTCACCAGTACTATTCGACTCATAAATCGTCCCCCTATTTCATGCTCCATTACTTCATATTCTATTCTTTTTCCATATTTGTGTCAAGTATTCTGACAAAACAAGCTTTTTATTCATTTTAAAAGCACTATTTAGGGCAAATAGTGCTTTTAATTTTGCATTATTTTCTTGTAATCTCTAACAACCGTCTTTTCTCTTCCATAACCACTCTTACCGGTTCTCCTTCTGTAAAACCAAACTCCTCTTCAAGAACCTGCAAGATTCTGTCATAACATTTCAGGGCATTCTCGTATTTTTCCTGAATCTCATAGATAACAGCCTGTCCCCACAATGCATCTGTGTAAAGTGGCTTTTTCCCGCTTTCCTTATCTATCACGAATGATTTTTCATAACAAAAAATAGCTTTATCATATTCACACCTATCTGCATGATAATTAGCTAATTCAAAATAAGTAGAACCACTCTGCGGAAATCTTTCTTCCAATTCTTTAAATTTTTGGTCCGCCAATACTACATTATGCTCTGCCAATGCAATACGGCCTTCATAAATGGGGACTTGAAATCCCGCATGGTCCTCTAATTGTTCATATTTTTTCAAATATTCCGCTGCTTCTTTGGTTCTATTATCTGCCAGAAGATTATCCAAAAGTTCCAAATAATTACGGGATGCCTCCGGATGCATTGCAATCAATTCCTTATAAAAGGTTATAATTTTATGATGATTTCTAATATTCCAGTCACAGGCAGTAGCCCCTGCCGCTTTTTGGAATAACCACTGGCAGTCTTTCATATCAGGGCGAAGCACCAGAGCCTTACGTGCATATCTATCCA
Source organism: Lachnospiraceae bacterium (assembly GCA_045589155.1). Taxonomy (GTDB): domain Bacteria; phylum Bacillota; class Clostridia; order Lachnospirales; family Lachnospiraceae; genus Acetatifactor. The sequence goes on along the minus strand of JAZNGC010000053.1, from coordinate 23,270 downwards.
CCTTATCGCAATCGCTCACAATACGGTGGTGATATACATGGGCAAGAAAGTTATACACTCTGGCTCTGTTGCACTCTCCCTCCAATTGTTCTTGCAAAAAATCCACTGTTTCCACAAAAGTGTTATGGGGAAGTTCCTGTTCCATATCCAGCATATTTTCAATCCGGTGCATTCTTTGTTCTGTGGTCAAATCAAACAACTCGTCTATTGTTACACCAAAATATATAGACAGTTTTGGAAGCATCGATATATCCGGTGCACACACATTATTTTCCCATTTGGATATTGTTTGAAAGCTCACTCCTAACTCATCTGCCAACATTTCCTGGGTCATTCCCGCTTTCAATCTTAGATTTTTAATTTTATTTCCTAATTCCATTTTATCTTACCTCACTGCTACGATTTACCTTTTGTAAGCTTACAAATAAACTATAATATCATTTTATGTTTTTCACAATAACGCATCTCTCGAACAGATTCGCTGATAGGTTGAAAAAAGGCATGCAAAATTGCACGCCTTTTCTTTCTATCTTCTTATACCATTTTTTGCCATCTGCTGCTGCATCTGTTGCAAAATCGTATCCATCTTTGACTTAATAAAATTCCTATGTTCCTCTTTTACAAGGAAATAAAGATAAGACTCCTTCACAAAATCCAGGGGCATACCACGTCCCACAATTTTAAAGTTTACATATCCCTTGTCTATATACTCACCAATCTTTTCATTTGAAATAAAGGCGGGTCTGTTCATACATTCGGAAAACTTTCGCTCCGTAGTTTTATTGGGACATGGAAAGGGGGTGTGAACATCAAATTCCAATTGCATCTGAGATTGCTGCAAATAATGCTCCGAACGCTTGGGACATCCGGGATAGCACACTTCGTTTACCAATATTTCCACCCGGTCCGCATAGGGTTTCATATCTTCCAGAACCGCTTCATTGTGATTTAAATCATAGTCCAACACTACCAGATGATAATCCTTGTCCAATTCTGCTTTCAACGCTTCCGCATCCACAATTCTCTTTGTGGTAGAGGAAATCACAGGAAATCCGGGATATTCTTTTCTCAAATATTCCTCCAACACCGGTGTATTTACCAACACCTGATTTAGTCCATTGTCTGCCAATTTCATTATCAGATTGCAGTAGGTATCATTCAGATGCTTCTCTTCTATCAGGGAGTTTGTCCAGGTAAAACGGACAGGAATATTTCTTTGATTGTAAATTTTTAAAATATTCTCAATATCCCGTTTCGGAGTAATGCCAAACACGGCCCTCCCGCCATTCCATATAGCACCGGGAAAAGTACCATATACAGAACCGATCTTATAGCCGTCTTTAAATTTATCCGGATAGTCCTTCATCAAATTGATAAGAACCTGATTTAATAGTCGGAAATAACAAAATCCCGGCAAATGCCAGTAAATTTCTTTTTGCATAGGAAATATCCTCTCTAAATGTATGTTTAACATTTTTTATTATAAAATATGCTTCTCATACTGTCAAACATCCTATGCAAAGATTGTGGTGTGTTACTTCAGCATTTCTTCAATAAATATCCCATACCCACTGGTGGCATCCTGCACCAGCACATGAGTCACGGCCCCTATTAATTTACCGTCCTGGATAATGGGTGCACCGCTCATTCCCTGAATAATCCCTCCCGTAATTGCCAAAAGTTCAGGGTCGGTAACTTTTATGGACATCCCCCTATTTACATTGGCATGCTCCAAATATACCTTTTCCACCATTATGTCGTAATACTTCGCTTCACCGTCCACATTACAGATAATTTTAGCAGGACCTTCTTTTACGTCCTGTTTCAAACCGATGGGAATGGCTTCATTTTTGATATCTGACAGTAATTTATTGTTTCCGCTTCCGTAGATTCCCTTGGAAGAATTGGCAGTTATTTTCCCCAAGATATAAACAGGAGAATAATCTATCATTCCGGTCATTTCACCCGGGTCTCCGTTTTTCCCCTTTCGAATGGATATGATCTCTGTATTATACAAGCTACCGCTCTCCAAAGCCAATAATTCTCCGGTATCCACATCGCTAATGCCGTGTCCCAGTGCTCCAAAATTACCAAAATCATCTACAAAAGTTAAGGTTCCTACCCCTTGGGCATTATCCCGCACCCATATTCCCAGTTTGTATTCACCACTTTGATTTTTCTTGGGTTGCACGCTGACTGTAAAGGTTTCTTCCTTTCGTTCCACCGTCAAAGTCATTTTCTCCCCTTCACAATTTTCCACCTCGCGGATAAAATCCTCCTTTTCATCTATCTTAATCCCGTCTACTTCTTTTATATAATCCCCCGGCTGCAAAAGATATTTCGCAGGGGTACACTTTTTTCCATTTTCACTGTCAAACTCACCGATTCCGATCACCAAAATTCCATCTGTTTTTACATAGATTCCCACGGGCTCTCCTACCGGTGTCAGCACCATATCCCGAATCACCTCTATGTCCACCTGCTTAAAGGGGATAAACCCAAACAGTTTTAAATCCATTTCATAATTTTCAATCTCATCAGCTTTAAAGGTAACCACTTTACTAAAATCCACATGTACAGAATTCTCCGCAACCGTAGTTTCCGGATTTCCGCTTACCGTTACAGCCTTAGGGTTATGGGACACTTTTCTTATTACGCCTTCTACCGGTATCTTTAGGTCCAACACCTGTTCTACACCGGCCTTCAAACGGATTCTTCCCGGAACCCTTTCATATATGTTCTTATATCCAAACAGCACGATCCCCAATATCCCAAATAAAATACAAGCCTTTAAAAACCTTTTATACATTTTAAGTTTCATCTCATCACCACTCCCCTTACAATAGAAAAAAAGGTATCTTGTCAGATACCTTTTTAGTGTTTTCAGTTTTAGTATGTGATAAACAAAACTTTTTACAACTGTATTTATTTTCCTTTTTGACAAAGTGCCTGCGCGCGCATTTCCCGTGCATTGGAAAGTGCTGCCTGACTTAAACTATCACTGCCAAGCAATCTGGCCAATTCACCCAATGTTTCCTCTTCCTGAAGCAGACGGATTTCTGTTACCGTATTTTGTCCGTCTGTATCCTTTTCAATTACAAAATGAGTGTCTGCCATAGCTGCAATCTGTGCCAGATGTGTAATGCAAATAACCTGGTGGGCATTTCCAAGAGTCCCCAGTTTTTCCGCCACTTTCCAAGCTGTTTTACCACTGATTCCGGCATCGATTTCATCAAAAATCATAGTGTCTACTGCATCTTTATCCGCAAGCACGGTCTTAATTGCAAGCATGATTCTGGAAAGCTCACCTCCGCTGGCTACCTGAATCAGAGGTTTTAAACTTTCACCCGGATTGGTGGAAATCATAAATTCCACTTCATCTGCTCCGTTTGCACCCGCCTCTTTTTCTGTAATGGCGATTTCAAATTGCACTGACAAGAAATTCAAATCCTCCAGAGCTTTCTTTAACACTTCCTGAAGAACTGCTCCGTACTGTTTTCTCACCCCGGTTGCAATATCGCAAAGCCCATGCAACTCTTTTTCCTTTTCGGCAAGTTCCTTCCGAAGCTTTTCCATGTATGCTTCATAATCTGCCAGTTTTTCCAGTCTGTTCCGGCATTCTTCACCGTAGGCAATCACCTTTTCCAAGGAACCGCCATATTTACCTTTTAAGTGATTTAACAGATTTAACCGATTTTCTACGTTTCGAAAATCAGACTCATCAAACTCCAGGTCTTCCATATATTCTGATAAATCCCGGTTAAAATCATTCAAAAGACTATCGATTTCCAGCAATTGACTTTCCAGCTGTCCCAGTGCGGTATCATAGGAGGACACGCTGCGAAGTTCACGGAGAGCTCTTCCAATCTGACCGCCTGCACCTTGTTCACTGTCATAACCGGTTCCCTGATACGCACCGGAAAGTGCTTCCCCGATTTTCTTTCCGTTTACCATCTTACGGTAACGGCTTTCCAGTTCTTCATCTTCATCCACTCTTACACCGGCATCATCAATTTCCTGACATTCGAACTGTGCCAACTCTATTTCTCTTTTTCTGGCACCTTCATCTAAATTCTCCGTCTCAATCTTTTCACGAAGCAACCTGCAATCCGCATAGCATGTGGCAATCTGCCTTAATACAGGTTCCAGCTCTTCTCCCGCATAAGCATCCAGTATCTCCATATGCTTCTTTTTCTGAAGAAGAGACTGATGCTCGTGCTGTCCGTGAATATCAATCAAAAGTTCTGCCAACTCCTTGATCTGTCTGGCAGTAACTGTTTCACCATTTATTTTGCTCACACTTCTGGCTACTTGAATTTTGCGGCTGATAATAATGGTTCCGTCTTCCTCTGCAGGAATATCCATCTCTTCCATCCGCCGTAAAATTTCCGGTGCCTCGGACTGAAAAACCAGTTCAACCAAAGCATATTCCGCACCGGTCCGAATCAAATCCTTATCCGCCTTTGCTCCCAGTGCCAGACTTACCGAACCGATTAAAATGGATTTACCTGCACCGGTTTCACCGGTCAAAATATTAAGCCCCGGACCAAACATTACTTCCGACTCCTCGATGAGAGCCAGATTTTTCACATGTAGACTGACTAACATAAATAGCTCCTATTCCTCTGACGCATTTTCCCCTCGTATGCGCACCGTGATTAGTTATCCATCATAGAGCGGATTCTCTCCATCAGCTGCTGTGTTTCCTCCACAGTTCTGACTGCAATCATGATGGTGTCATCTCCGGCAATACAACCTACCACTTCTTTAAATTTCAGGGCGTCTATTGCTGCTGCCACCGCCATTGCCATACCCGAAACCGTCTTCATCACAAGGATATTCTGGGCATTGTCCATAGAGACAAAACCGTCCCTGAGTACACGGATATACTTATCTCCCATATGTGTATCTTCCTGTTTCAAGATCACATATTTTTGGCGTCCCTTTCCTGTAGGCATTTTGGTCAACTTCAGTTCCCTGATATCTCTGGAAACAGTAGCTTGTGTTACTTGAAATCCCGCCTCACGCAGGTATGACGCAAGATCCTCCTGTGTCTCAACGTCATATTTTTCAATAATCTCAATTACCTTACCTTGTCTTAATTTCTTCATCCGATTTTTCCCTTCAGTTCTCACGCATCTTTCTGCTTAATATTTCCAAAAAATTAATTTTGTTTAATTTCAGGAAAACAGTTTTTCTTTGTGATTTTGTGATTATTATTTTATCCCCCGCATTTAAAACCACTTGTCCGTTCCCATCAAAACTGGCTTCCAATTGCTGGTTCTTTTCTGCATTTCCCGCAGGTATCTCCACAACAATTTCATCCTCCGGAGACAGAATAATACTTCTCTGATTAAAAGTATGGGGACAGACCGGTGTAATCATCATCAGCTTTGTTTCCGGAGCGGCAATCGGTCCTCCGGCGGACAAATTATAACCGGTGGAACCGGTTGGAGTCGTAATTATCACACCATCCGCACTATATTTTTTTAAAAACTGACCATTTACATAGATATTAAAATCATTAATTTGCAAAGAACCTTTTCTGGAGATAACCACATCATTCAGCGCCCATTGCTGAGCTGTCTCTCCGTCTGCGGCCTGTATCTGTGCCGTGAGCATCATGCGTTCTTCATGGGTAAAATCCCCCTGCAACAGTTGCTCCAACGCCTCATCAATCTGCTCCGGCTCTACCTCAGTCATATATCCCAGTGTTCCAAGGTTTATACCCAAAATAGGAATGTGTAATTCCCTCACATCCCTGACCGCTCTGAGAATTGTTCCATCACCGCCCAACACCAACATACAGTCAATGTTTTCCGGAATTTTTCTCACAACTCCCAAATCAGAACCTGCTTTATTGGGCTCCTCTGTCATCACATAAACCGGACAGTCTCTCTTTTCCAAAAAGTCTTTTATATATCCGGTTACTTTCAAATCCTCGTCCTTATGTATATTGGTGTAAATCAGAAAACGCTTCATATCTGCCCGCCTTTTCTTATACTTTATCCAGACATCCATGTGCCTGCTCTGTAATCTCCACTATTTTACCAAGCCAAGGCTCCTTCCAGGATATTCCGCCGGCCACCACCGTAATTCCCCGTAGATTGTCCTCCGCTTCTCTCTCTGTCCACTCTGCTGTAGCCACTGCTTTTTCTGCATTTTTCCGGATGTAAATCAGATATTCAATATTTCCTTCGGGCCCTTTTATGGGGGAATATTCCAAATCTAATATATCAAAGCCTATACTGTCGGCAAAATCCATCACCTTATGGATTACTTCCTCGTGTACAGACTTCTCCCGCACAACACCCTTCTTACCCACTTTTTCTTTCCCTGCTTCAAACTGGGGTTTAATCAGACAAACCATTTTACCCCCATCTTTCAGAAGATTTCTGGCAGGCAGTAATATCTTTGTAAGGGAAATGAAAGAAACATCCACCGATGCAAAATCCAAATCGTCCTGAATGTCGTCCCGGACCATATAACGGAAATTAGTTTTTTCCATGCAGACCACTCTCTCGTCGCTGCGCAGTTTCCAGTCCAACTGTCCGTGCCCTACATCTACGGAATATACCTTTACCGCCCCATTCTGTAACATGCAGTCTGTAAATCCGCCTGTGGAAGCACCGATATCCATACAGACACTTCCATCTAAGGATAAATCAAATTGATTCATGGCCTTTTCCAACTTCAGTCCGCCACGGCTTACATATTTCAGAGAGCTTCCTCTGACTTCTAACTTCACTTTTGTAAGGTCAAACATGGAGCCCGCTTTATCTTCCCTCTGCCCGTCAATAAAAACATTGCCTGACATAATGATTGCTTTGGCCTTTTCTCTTGAGGGCGCATATCCCTGCTCCACTAAAATGACATCTAATCTTTCCTTCATAGAAACAATCCTATTATTCTTTCCGGTTATTCACTAAGTTTCTGCAAAATCTGCTCCGCAATACTATCTGCGTCAATACCGATTTCTTTTTTCAACATTTCCACATTACCATGTTCCACATAAACGTCCGGTATTGTGACACTGTGCAGTTTCACATCCGCACCAATTGTATTCAGGAAGGTGCGTACCTTCTCCCCATATCCACCGCTTGCCACATTTTCTTCCATGGTAACAATAATGGTATGGTTTTCTGTTGCTTTTAAAACCGCTTCCTCGTCAATGGGTTTTACGAAACGGGCATTTATAATACTACATCTATATCCTTTTGCATGAAGAAGTTCCCGTACCTTTTCTGCAGTTTTTACCATACTTCCCACTGCAAAAAGTGCCACCTGGGACTCTTCATAAAGAACTTCACTTTTCCCATATTCTATGGGTGCCCTAAATTCCTCCAATCCATCATAGGCCTCGCCTCTGGGATATCTTACTGCTACAGGCACATCCAAGCTCACCGCATACTTAATCATATCCGACAACTCCCATTTGTTTTTCGGAGCCATGATATGCATATTAGGAATACTGGACAAATAGGACAAATCAAAAATACCCTGATGCGTTTCACCGTCACTTCCTACAAGTCCTGCCCGGTCAACGGCAAATACCACCGGTAAATTCTGGATACACACATCGTGCAGAATCTGATCATAAGCACGCTGTAAAAAGGATGAATAGATAGCCACAATGGGTTTCAAACCTCCTGCAGCCAACCCCGCCGCAAAGGTCACCGCATGTTCCTCTGCAATTCCCACATCAAAGAAGCGCTCCGGATACATATTGCGGAAACGTTTTAACCCCGTACCATCCGGCATTGCCGCCGTAATGGCAACCACCTTTTCGTCTCTCTGACCCAATTTACACATTACCGTAGAAAATACATCTGTATAATTTGCTTTTGTCCGTGGGGAGGCCGGAAGTCCCGTTTCAATTTCAAAAGGCTCTGCTCCGTGGAATCTGGCAGGATGACGTTCTGCCGGCGTATATCCTCTTCCCTTTTGGGTAATGGCATGAATCAGCACTGCACCCTTCACACGCTTTGCTTCCTTTATTACCTTCATGAGTCCTTTTACATCATGACCGTCCACCGGTCCCAAATAGGTAATTCCCATATCTTCAAAAAACATGCCGGGAATCACCAACTGCTTAAAACTGCTCTTGGCTTTTTGAATTTTCTTTACCAAAAAATCTCCGCCGGGAATTCCCTGCAAAGTGTTATATACGCCTACCTTCATACCCTGATAAGAGTCTGCGGTACGGATATTGTTTAAATATTTGGACACACCACCTACATTTTCAGAGATGGACATATTATTATCATTTAAAACAATAATAAAGTTTGTTTCCAATCTGGAAGCATTGTTAAGTGCCTCATAGGCCATTCCGCCTGTCAGGGAACCGTCGCCGATTACTGACACGATTGTACTGTTCTCATCTTTTATATCTCTTGCCTTTACAAGTCCCAGCCCTGCTGAAATAGAAGTAGAACTGTGACCGGTATCAAAGGCATCACATTCGCTTTCTTTTCTCTTTGGAAATCCACTCATACCGTGGAATTTGCGTAAATTTTCAAAACCGTCTCTTCTGCCTGTGAGAAGTTTATGGGTGTAGGATTGGTGACCTACGTCCCAAACAATTTTATCATCCGGCAGATTTAACGACAGATGAAGTGCCATTGTAAGTTCTACCGCACCTAAATTAGAACCAAGATGTCCACCGGTCACACTGATTTTTTCAATCAAAAATTTTCTGATTTCCTCTGCCAGTAATCCGTAATTCTCAGTTTCTATACTCTTTATGTCGTTTGGTTTCTCTATCCGCTCTAATAACATAATACTATTTCTCCCGATGTATTAACTGTAGGATCAATGCTTTCAAAAAAGCACTGTCACCACCCTCTCCCTCAATAAGCGTAACCGCTTCCTCTGATAGTTTTTTTACATCCTCTTTCGATTTTTCCAATCCGTGTATTGTCACATAGGTCTGCTTACTATTCTTTTCGTCACTCCCAATGGGCTTGCCAAGCAGGTTTTCATCCCCTATCACGTCCAAGATATCATCCTGAATCTGGAATGCAATGCCTACATTCAAAGCACATTTTTCCATTGCCTTCACTGACTCTTCTCCTGCACCTGCCAAAATGGCACCTATCATCATGGATCCTTCAATGAGGGCAGCCGTCTTATGCTCATGGATGAACAATAACTGCTCTGCTGTCAATGTCTGTTCCTTTTCCTCAGCTTCGATATCTGCGGTCTGACCCCCAATCATACCATAGATACCTGCCTTTTTCGCAAGAACCTGAAGTGCTTTTGCCACATCCGCATATGTTACTTCCTTTTCACAGAAATCAAAGGCTTTCATAGCAGTTTCAAATGCATAATTAAGAAGCCCGTCTCCCGCTAAAATTGCCATTCCTTCCCCATAAACCACATGGGTGGTTTTTCTGCCTCTGCGGTATTCATCATTATCCATGGCAGGCAGATCATCGTGCACCAGAGAGTACGTGTGAATCATTTCCATTGCCGCCATAAACGGCTCCACTACCCTGCCTTTACCGCCAAACAGTTTATAGGTTTCCTGCATCAGCATGGGACGTAATCTTTTGCCACCTGCCAATATGCTATAATTCATAGCCTTAAGCACCGTCTCCTGATATCCGGTCTCTTCCGGCAAATAGGCTGCTATAATTTTCTCAATCGTTGAGGCTTTTTCACCAATTGCTACATTGATATCCATTTTAAAACTCCTCCAGGTTTCCTTCCTCGCTGAGTATTAAAACCTTTTTTTCTACTTTGTCAATCTCTTCGTTGCACTGTTTTAAAAGTTCCATTCCCTTCGCATAGGCTGCAAAAGATTCTTCCAACGAAAGTTCATCCTGTTCCAGTTTTTCAAGTGTTTCTTCTAACTGGGCAAATTTAAGTTCTAAAGACATATTATTCCTCCTGACCGGTAACGGTAGCAAAAATCCTACCGTCCGTTACCTGTATGTGAATCTTATCTCCCGGATTTACCTGGGATATTTTCCTTATATTCTTACCATCTTCATCGGAAACATAAGAAAATCCCTGATTTAATTTATCCAAAGGTGACAATCCTTTCAGTCTCTCTATATAAATCTCCAGTTTGTGTCTGTTTAAACGCAGTTTCCGCTGCATGCCTTCCTGGATTTTTTCCTCCAGTTTCATAAGATGGGTTCTCTTTTCCCGTATTTTTCCGCCGGGACTTAAAAGTTTCAACTTCACTTTCAAATGCTCTGCCTTGTTTTTCCACAAGGAAATTTGCCTGTTCATCTGTTTGCCCAACCGGAGTTCATAATCTGCAAGCATACCGGCAAGTTGCCTGTAATCATACACTGCAAGTTCTGCTGCCGCCGAAGGCGTAGGGGCACGTAAATCAGAGACAAAATCCGCAATGGTTGTGTCGGTCTCATGACCTACTGCGGAAATGACCGGCACCCTACAATCAAAAATCGCCTGTGCCACTTCCTCCTCATTAAACGCCCAAAGATCCTCCAACGAACCTCCGCCACGACCTACAATAATCACATCGACCTGCTGCATTTCCAAGGCACGGATTCCTCTTGCAACACTGGCTGCTGCCGCCTCGCCCTGCACAATGGCCGGATACAAAATAATCTGCACATAAGGATTCCGCCTGGTGGTGACATTAATAATATCACGCACTGCCGCTCCTGTAGGTGCAGTTACTACTCCTAATTTCTTTATATATTTTGGAATAGGCTGCTTATACTCCGGAGCAAACATCCCCCGTTCAGCCAATTCCGCCTTCAATCTTTCAAATCTTTCGTGCAAAAGTCCGGCACCATCCTGCAGAATCGTCTTTGCATATAGCTGATATTTGCCATCCCGCTCATATACATCAACGCTTCCGCCCACAATTACCTGTTGTCCTTCCTGCATGCGAAAGGAAAGTCCACTGCGGTTTCCTGCGAACATTACACAGGCCATAGTGCCCTTTTCATCCTTTAACGTAAAATAAATATGTCCAGAAGAATGATATTTACAGTTGCTGACTTCTCCCCTAACGAGAATAGACTGTAACATAAAATCCTGCGTGAACATATTTTTTATATAAGAATTTACTTGTGCTACGGTATATACATTCTGAATATTAATCACCAAGCCTTACGCAAATTTTGCCAGTATTGCATTTACAAAACCGCCGGAGTTGTCCTGTCCGAATTTTTTTGCCAACTCGACAGCCTCGTTAATGGCAACACTTACCGGCACATCATCATCATGTTGCATCTCATATAAAGCAAGACGCATTACAGTAAGTTCTACCTTACCGATACGTTTAATATCCCAACCTTCTGACTTTTCTTTTAACAGTTCATCTAATTCGGGTAATTTTTCTACTATTCTTTCATACTTGGAAGTAATATATTCCTCGTCCTTTTCGGAATATACTGTTTCGTCACTTTCAAAGAACATCCTGATTTGCGCAGGCATCTCCTCCGGTGTATTAAACTCCACTCTAAATAACAGTAAAAAAATCTGTTCTCTCAGTTCTCTTCTTCCCATGTTGTACCTTTCCGCACGCCTTTAAGCTTACTTGCTCTGTTGCATATCCACACCGGCAATACGGATGTTTACATCTGTAACCTCTAATCCGGTCATGTTTTCAATGGCAGTCTTAACCTTTGCCTGCACCTTCTGGGAAACAGCAGGAATATTGTAACCATATACTACAATAATAGCCACATCCACAGTTACGGTCTTATTATAAATATCAGCCTTAACGCCTTTGGACAGATTCTTAACACCCACTCTGCTCATCAGCTCATGAGTGATATTTCCTGCCATTGCAGAAACTCCTTCAATTTCTGTTGCCGCCAAAGCTGCAATCATTTCCACTACATCGTTTGCAATTTGAACCGCACCAACGTTTTCTTCCTGTAACACATAAGTGTTTCTATCTAATTCTCTTTCCATTCGAGTTACCTCCCGATATTCATACTATGCATAGATTATACCACACCATATAGGCTTTTGCCTAGAATTTTCTTTTATTCTTCCACCAGCCAAACTGTCAACGAAAGTTGTTCCCGGTTGTCCGCATAAGCCAGTACTCTGCCATCTGCATTCAGATATCTGAAAACAAGTTGATTTACAATAAACTCTTCATAAATTCTGTCGTAAACCGCTTCATCTGCGCACTTGACCGTTACTGTGTCCTTTCCGTTTTCCTGTGCCGCTTTCATAAAACTGCCAATCACTGCCTCATCATAAGCTTCAAAATAAGCTTTCTCCATAACATAATAATTGGCATTCATGGAGGTACATTCCGGCATTTCCACCACATTTGCTATCTCATGGGTTTTGCATAACTGCCGGGTGGTAACGCATAAATAATCATAATTCACTGCCGGATACCGCCCGATACTTTCCTCTCCACCGCTGCGATATGACGCATCCCCCCAGGTAGCGTCCACATAGTAGTACTCGCCATCTATTTGCACCAGATTCCACGCATGTCCCACATCATCCACATAACCCTGCACCAAGGTACAGGATACTCCAAGTCTTTCCAGCAAATATTGCATCGCCTTGGCATACCCCTGGCAAACAGACTCTCTGCTGATAAACACGGAGCAAATATTTTGATTTTGTGGTGCATCAAACCGGTAATCTGTATTTTTTATAATATACTCATAAACATACTTAACCTTCTCATAATCTGATGCATCCGCAGCAATTCCCGCAAGGCACTCACCGGTATATGCTTCTATTTGTTGTCGTCTGATTTCCGTCTCTTCCTCATCCATGGTGTAGGTTCCTTCAAATACAAGGCGATACAACTTCTCGTTTTTGAAATACTCCACCTGACTGTAGCCGGACACATAAAAAAGCTCCGGATGGTCATTCATAACACAGCGGAATAAACGGTCCACATCCTGTGTCCCTAATTCACCTATCAAATCCCGGTGCAATTCACCCTCCTGCAAATGTCCGGAAAGCACACGATAAATATCTGCATACCAGTATTTTTCGGACATATCCAGGTGTTCAAACGCATAGCATCCCTGCAATTCTTCAAACATTTGCTCATAATCCGAAAGTTGTGTATTTTCTGTTTTTTCATTCCCCACTTTTGGAAAAGTGCTTTCTTCCAGACACCCTGTCCAAAAAAGGACTAATATCAAAAAGAGAAAAAGTTTTCCTTTTTTCACGCTGTATCTCTCCTTTGCGGATAGAAACTAATTTTTACCAAACTCCGACAAAACCAAATCCTTGTTTCGGTCCAAAGTCATACCCACACTCCATGAATTCACGAAAAGCAGGAGCGGGTTGCCTTTCATATCCTTGATTTTCTTCATGTCGGAAGTTCCCACCAGTTTATCCACATTGATTTCTTCTTTGTTTTCAATCCATCTGATATGCTCATAAGGAAGGGGCTCCAAGCGGATTTCAACATTGTATTCATTTTCCAGACGATACTTGAGAACGTCAAACTGCAACACACCAACCACACCTACGATTATCTCTTCCATACCGGTAGATAATTCCTGGAAAATCTGGATTGCACCTTCCTGGGCAATCTGTGTAATACCTTTTACAAACTGCTTACGTTTCATGGTGTCCATTTGACGCACTCTGGCAAAATGCTCCGGTGCGAAGGTAGGAATTCCCTCATAGCAGAATTTTTCCTTGGGCATACAAATAGTATCTCCAATCGAGAAAATTCCCGGATCAAATACACCAATAATATCTCCGGCGTAGGCTTCATCCAAAATCTTTCTCTCATCCGCCATAATCTGCTGGGGCTGGGAAAGACGCATCACCTTATCCCCCTGCACATGTTTTACTTCCATACTGGCATCAAATTTCCCGGAACAAATACGCATAAATGCAATACGGTCTCTGTGTGCCTTATTCATATTTGCCTGAATCTTAAACACAAAGGCAGAAAAATTATTTTCTACCGGATCAATCACTCCCACATCCGCTCTTCTGGGCAGCGGCGTTGTTGTCATCTCAAGGAAATGTTTCAAAAAGTCTTCCACGCCAAAGTTTGTAAGAGCAGAACCGAAAAATACAGGTGTTAAATCACCGCTTCTTACTGCATCCAGGTCAAATTCTGCACTTGCACCATCCAAAAGTTCAATTTCATCTAAAAGCTTATCCGCAGCACCCTCACCGATAATCTCACCAAGTTTATTTCTGTCGGATACCGGAATTTCTGTTGTTTCACCCTCTTTTGTACCTTTTTCGGTATCGGAGAAGGTCAGAACCACATTCTTATTTCTGTCATAGACGCCTTTAAATTCCTTACCGGAACCAATGGGCCAGTTCACAGGGCAGGTTGCTATGCCAAGTTCCTTTTCAATCTCATCCAAGAGTTCAAAAGTATCGTTTGCATCTCTGTCCATCTTGTTGATAAAGGTAAAGATGGGGATTTTTCTCATAACACAAACCTTAAACAATTTTCTTGTCTGTGCTTCTACACCTTTTGATGCATCGATTACCATGACCGCAGAATCTGCTGCCATCAGGGTTCTGTAGGTATCCTCTGAGAAATCCTGATGTCCCGGTGTATCCAATATATTAATGCAAAATCCGCCGTACTCAAACTGAAGAACAGAGGATGTTACGGAAATACCTCTCTCCTTTTCAATCTCCATCCAGTCAGATACCGCATGTCTTGCTGTTGCCTTTCCTTTTACACTACCTGCCAGATTGATTGCTCCGCCATAAAGCAAAAATTTCTCTGTCAGTGTTGTTTTTCCCGCATCGGGGTGCGAAATAATCGCAAATGTCCGTCTTCTGTTTATCTCGTCTGCATAAGCTGCCACGTCTGTTTCCTCCATATTAAAGCATTCCCTGTCCGAAGAATTCTTCGTCCTTAGGGCAAATTCCAAAGTATTGTAACACAGTTGCACCAATATCTGCAAAGGTTTCTCGTGTTCCTAAATCTTTCGGTGTGATTTTTGTCCCATACATGATAAAGGGTACATACTCCCTGCTGTGATCCGTAGATACCGTATACCCCGGGTCACATCCATGATCGGCGGTAATCATCAGCACATCATCCTCCCGCATTTTCTCCATGATTTTAGGAAGTGCCCTGTCAAATTCTGTAAGCGCCTTCGCATAACCGTCCACATCATTTCTATGTCCGTAAAGCATGTCAAAATCAACCAGATTTACAAAACAAATTCCTTCAAAGTCTTTATCCAGATATTCCAAAGTCCTCTCAATACCTTCTCCGTTATTTTGGGTATATACATATTCGGATATACCTTTTCCCGCAAAAATATCATTTATCTTTCCTACCCCGATTGTGGTAAGTCCTGCCTTCTGCAAACGGTCTAACATGGTATCCTTTGGTGGAACAAGAGAAAAATCATGGCGTCTTGCAGTTCTGGTATACACACCCGCTTTCCCAATAAAGGGACGGGCAATCACGCGGCCGACACCATGTTCTCCCTGTAATATTTTTCTCGCTATTTTACAGTACCTGTACAGTTCCTCTACCGGCACTATATCTTCATGGGCAGCAATCTGGAACACGCTGTCCGCAGACGTGTAAACAATCAAATCACCGGTGCGCTCATGTTCCTGTCCATATTCATTAATAACAGCTGTTCCCGAATAAGGTTTGTTACACAGAACCCCTCTTCCGGTCTGTTTTTTGAATTCCTCTATAATCTCCTCCGGAAATCCTTCCGGATAAGTGGGCATGGGGTGTTTGGAACATATTCCCGCAATTTCCCAATGTCCTGTCGTGGTATCTTTCCCTTTGGAAGCCTCTTTTATCCGTGCAAACACAGCTTTGGGATTCTCTGTTTTTTTACCGCAATCCACACCTTCTATATTAAAAAGCCCCAGCTCTTTCATGTTTTCCATGGAAAACTCTTTGCTGCCTGACACGGTTTTTAAGGTATTTACACCAATATCCCCGTAATCCGGCGCATCTTCCATGGCTCCGATGCCAAAGCTGTCTAACACAATCAGAAATACTCTTTTCATCCGTGCTCCTATTCCGTGCAAACCTTGCACTTTCCACTTTTCAAACTGTGACTATATTATCATATTTTCAATTACTGTACAACTGTACTGATGATAATATTCGCCGCATCAATTTCCGTTTTTCTCTTCACAATATCTTCAATTTGGGCTCTTTGGGGATCGGACAGTTCCAGTGCATTTACCACCACATCAACACTTCCTCCGTCAATGCTTACCACCACATCGCTAAACCCTTTTGCTTCCAGCAAAATCTCAGCTGCCGTCTCTTTTTCGGCAATCTCCGTCATCTCCACCATTGCATCCACCGCACTCTGTTTTTGCACATCAGTAAGGCCTGCACTATTTATAATTTCAAGCAAGGTTTCCTTATTCTTTGCCCTGGTCTGTTCTTTGACCAGTTTGGCATCCGATAACGTAGCAACGCCCAACCCGGAAGTATATACTGCTTCCCCGGGAATCTCACCCGCCTCCGGAGTTGCCCCAACAGTGCCATCGGATAAACTTCCGCTACCTGTTTCCATACCTGTATCCAAATAATCATCTGTAATTGTAGTAATATCCGTATCCAGACTTCCAATGTCCGCCAGTTCCCCCAAGTCTTCTGCAAGCAAATCTTCCTCCGATAAGTCCAGCAAATCCTCCAGGGATAACTCATCTCCACTGATACCTTCCGCAGTCAGGTTTTCAGAATCGATTCCTTCAAAAACTTCGGCTCCCCCGGAAGTAGCCATATAATCTTCTTCTCCCAGTTCCTCGCCGGCAAGTTGTAAGTACCCTGCCACCGCAATCATGATGGCAAGTGCTGTGATCATAAGCTGATTCTTCTTTAATAAATTTTTCACACTATTGTCCCCTTTTCCGACACTGTTATTGTGTCTCCATCTTTACTACTTTAATCTTATGAGCTTCAATCCCAAATAATGCCTGAAGTGCATCTGATATATTTTTACTAACCGCTCCGTTCCCCGCTCCCTCTGCAATCACCATAACCCCTTCCACTTCCGGCTGAAGAACTTTAACCACATAAGGCTCCGAAGCACTGCCTTCCGATGTATATATTGTACTTTCTTTACTGTCAAAACTACTTATATCCCGGCTCCCTCCCTGACTGTCCTCCTCACTAGTCCCGGAACGGATAACGGTCTGATCTTTCTCCACAATCCTCTCCTTTGAAGATTTTAAAGACACTAACACTTCTACAGCACCTGCACCCTCCAATTTCGCCAAAGACTTTTCCAGTTTTTCTTCCAGATACGAACAATACTCCAGCAAATCATCTTCACTGTCACTCAATGGATTCTCACTTATCGTATCAGGCAGATTGTCCATTTGTTTGGACTTTGTACTACTATCCTCTATAGGCAGCGTAATAACAAGAAACAAAACACCGACCAAAACAACTATGAGCAAGTTGTTTTTATTCTTTAATAAGGATCTGCATTTGTCTTTCACTCCTTCACCTCCACCGGTTCTATCACGACCGTTTCTATCGGTTTGTTTAATCCAGAATTAACTTCTGTTTCTTTTGTTCCTATTTCTTCCTCATAACTCGTCTTTATTATCTGACCGCTTAACATACTTTCATACCGGTCCATATCGCTAAAAAAAGTTTCCACATCTCCCAACGCTTTAAAACAGGGAATCATCAACATAACCAACACAATAATACTGACTAATACCTTCAAATACTTCTCATAAGAAGCCTTTGGTCTAAAGTGAATGACAGCCTGGGCACATATTATAAAAATACCAATGCCACGAATCATATCCAAAAAATCCTCTATCATTTAGAACCCCCTATTCGTTGTGATAGCCGTCACGGATATTATTAAAAAGAACAATGCAAACGCCGTCCCCGTTGTTTTCAGAAGCAGGACGCTGCCACTCCCCACTTTATCTGTACACGTTACCATTCGTTTATCACTTATAATACCCAGAAATGCCGCCGCTATTTTCAACATAACCGCTACAACACATATTTTAAAAATAGGAATTGCACATACTGCTATCAATAAAATCAACATTATCACACCTATACTGTTTTTAATAATAAGCGCCGATCCTAACATCATATCCATCATTCCATCTGCTGTAGTCCCAACTCCCGGAATAAAAGAAACCACTTTTTGCAGTCCGGACGCCTTTGCTGAATCTATAACAGGCGTTATCATTGATTGTAAAACGCTCACCCCCATCACTGCCCCCAGCGAAAACTTAAGCAACAGCCGAATCCCTTTTTCTAACAAAGAAACCAATGTGGCTAACTTTTCTTCCGGCCAGATTCCATTTATTACCGATAATAAAACATACCCGTAAATACTTGGCACCACTATAGTTAAAAGTAAATTTTGTATCAAATAAATTACCGCCAAAAGTATACCGTAATATGCCGTAGCCGTGCTTGTCCCGGTTGCCACTCCCACCGAGATTACATATGCCGGAACAAACAATTTTATAAAGGCCACCAGATTATCGATTGCCCCCGCTGTTATGACTGCCGCTTCTTGAAAACATTTGAGAAGTAACGTTATAAATAAGAGATACACAAAATAGAAACTGATATCAGCCACCTGCCGGTTATCAAACAAATTTACAAAATGTGTAATTACCGAAGCTGCAATTCCCACAAGCATGATCCAGACCAACACTTCCTTCATTCCCGTAAAGTGATGTAAACTCCCACCCAAAACTGCGTCAAACACACTCCCTACAGCTCCCATAATGTCTCCGGATAATAGTTTTTCCAACAACAGTTCTAAATCAAAAGAGTATTCCGGAAACAGATTATCCAGTTTTGTAGATACTTCTGCCAAATCATAATCCTGCCAGACCCGTCCCAACTCAATATCCATTACCAAAATCCCTCCAACTGTTCAATTACCGCCAAAATAATGGGCAATCCTGAAAACATTACAGCCAATTTACCCAACATCTCTATCTGACTTGCCACTGACTGGTAGCCTGCATCTTTGCAAATATTTGCACTAAATTCACATATATAAGTAATCCCCACAACTTTTAACAGAATCCCAAAGTATCCCCGGCCGATCTCCACATACTTTTGCAATCCCACAAGTTGCCCCACAACAGATCCAAGAGACTGCAGGGCATAATAAAAAATCAATATACAAATTCCGATTCCTATATAGGTCCCATATTCCGGTTTATGGCTTTTAAACTGTAAGGCAATGAGAACGCCCATAATCCCAAGTGCTGCAATCTTAATTATTTCCATATGATTACACCCGCTATAACGCAAAAAGCGTTTGTATTGTCATAAACAACTCGTATATGTACGGCACAATCCACGTCAATACTAAAATCAAACCGGCAAGACTGATAAGAAAAGCATGTTCCTCACGACCACTATGTTTTAGCACCTGATTTAAAATTGTAATTAATATTCCAACTGCTGCTATTTTAAAAATCAGACCTATACTCATCTTCCACCTCTATCAATTTTTTCTTATCAGACGTACCCCCCCACGTTCTTTAAAGCAGGATAAGCACCAACAAAAATCCTCCCATCACTCCAAGACCTATGGACAACCGCGCTTGTTTTTGAATTTCTGTTTCCCGTTTTCTTACACTGTCATCCAGCATGTCCCGATATTGTTCAATGGTTCTCATTTGCATTCTATAGTCATAAAGTCCACTGCTTCCTGCAATCCCCATAATCAATCCCTTTTCTTTTTTTGAAATAGGCAGCCCCTCAACACACTCTCCCATTTCCTGTATCCAGGCACTTTGAAAATCCATTTCGCTTTGTTCATTTAATAACTCATGTAATTTTATCATGTGGCTTTTATACGGTTCTTCCATGCGCATCCCAACCTGCCTGCAGGCCTCCGGCAGTGTGGATTTATGGTAATTAATCTCACTCATAAGCAATTCCAACAACTCACGCAACTTTCTCAAATGTCTCAAAGCTTCTTCCAGTTCAAACCGGTACCGTAGACCGAATCCGCTACATCCCCCTATAATCAAAAGACTTCCTATGATTCGAAGCATACCTGAAGCTCCTTCCCATATATATTTTTAACGTTGGGTTTTCCGTTCTTCTTTTCAAGAACAATAAATCTATTAAATAAATCGTGATTTAATATTTTGTTTGTATCGGTTTTTGTTCTAAGTTCCTGAATTCCATCCCCATGAATTGTCGCCAATAATTTGCAGCCACATGCCGATGCACTTTTCAATGCTTTATAATCTTCTTCTCCCCCTAATTCATCTACCGCAATGACTCTTGGCCCCA
Organism: Lachnospiraceae bacterium; assembly: GCA_045589155.1. Taxonomy (GTDB): domain Bacteria; phylum Bacillota; class Clostridia; order Lachnospirales; family Lachnospiraceae; genus Acetatifactor. The sequence goes on along the minus strand of JAZNGC010000053.1, from coordinate 3,073 downwards.
TTGCCCGTACCAACATCATCATCCCGCTCACCTTCGGACAACAGTCCAATACATCCGTCCGCCTTCCTATATCATTCTGGGCCACTCCCATAAAACTCCCTGCTATCTCTGAACGCTCGTCCACCACCCCGACAGTTACACCCTCTCCATATGTATTTCCATCCGATACCTGTCTTATCAAATCCCTAAGAAGGGTAGTTTTACCACAGCCGGGAGGAGAAATGATAAGCGTATTACAAACCTTCCCATTTTCATATAGGAAAGGTAAAACCTTGTCCGCTGCTCCATGTATTTCATGGGCCACCCGGATATTCATATAAGAGATATGTTTCAGACTTCTTACGGTTTCCCCTTCCCCCAGCACAGCCTGTCCTGCCACACCTACTCTGTGCCCTCCCGGCATGGTCAGAAACCCTTTCCGGATTTCATCTTCAAACGCATAAATCGAATAATGACACATGTAATTTAATATTTCCTCCAAATCTTTTCCTTCCGTTACATATGCCTCTATATCTTGTCTGCCAAGAGAGCCATTCGGTTTTAAGTAAAATTCCCCCTCATTGGTCATGATTATGACCGACTTGTCCCGTCTAAGCCGTATTTCCTGAATCTGCTCTGCCCTGTCTGCCACCTGTTGCCATAATCCACGCATATGTACCGGAAACAAGTACAGTAAACCTTTGTCTTTTCTCATATTCGCCTCCCAAAACGGTTATAGTCTAATATATGTACAAGCAGGACAAATATAACTCCGTTCTTAAAAATTTATGTATATAAAAAAATACATGGATTTTTTTGAAACCATGTAGACAATTTTCTATATTAGTGATATTATAATATTAGAAATCAGTAATGGTTACTATTATTAATAAATAAAGGAGGGCTACACTATGGCAAATGTAAATCAGGCACAGGTTAACAATCTGGTAAACTTATTAGACGGATACACAGAAAAAGGAGGTCATCATTTAAATGTAAATGTACTTAACAGAGATACCCTTCTCGATGCCCAGCAGCATCCGGAAAACTATCCCCAGCTGACCATCCGCGTATCCGGTTATGCAGTAAACTTCATCAAACTGACAAAGGAACAACAGACAGATGTCATTAACAGAACATTCCATGAGGGAATGTAGAAATATATTACATCCCCTCACCGCATAACAAAAAAGGGGCTTGAGATTTCTCTCAAGTCCCTTTTTATAATTATATCAGTCACCCATAATTGTACCATCAGGCCTATAGTATGTATCATACAAGAAATTTCCATCTTCATCATAGGTAATAATACAATAATTGATTAACTCACCATTCGCATCATAATTTTCTCCACGCACCATCAAATCCATCTCGTTATAGCTGAAAATTGCAAATCCGAGAACTTCATTCCCATTATATGATGTTTGCCTTACTTGCAACCCACGTTCATTATATTCATCCAGCCATCCGGAACCATCTGCATTCTTGGTTCTACTATACAATAATGTTCCATCTTCACTGTAAGTGAATTGAACACTATACATTTCACTGCCATCTTCAGCATACCATATATCGCTAATAGTGTTGTCATTAGAATCTTTAATATATCTTCTTGTCACATTATCATCTGTATCAGTGCAAACATATTCTCTCTTATTATTCTCAAGAAAACGTACTGTAACTATACTGGTCAACAGGCCATTTTCATCATACCATTTCTCACCAACTACAATGCCATTTTCGTAGTAAATAACATAATAAGAGCCATTGTCAGAATAACTATATGTTGTAACCTTTCCGTCACTGTAACAATATTCAATCATTAAAACATTTCCATTTGAATCATATTCTGTCCGCTTCGTGTCAGCTCCATCCACATCATCCTGCCAACTCCGTTTGCTTCCATCTCTCTCAAAATTGTACTCAACAATCCGTTTTTCGCCTTCATAGGTGCCCTCAAACCACATGAAACCATCCGCTTCATAGCCTCTGATATATTTCCGATTTCCGTCATACTCATGCTCATACCAATCTGTCTTATAATTACTTGAACGGATATATGTTTCTTCTAAAGAAAGTCTTCCTTCTTCATCATATTCATAACTAAAATAAATATCGTCATCCACATAATCGACACGAATCACTCTGCCTTCCGCATCATAAGTATAAATTGGTCCGGATGACTCCTGAGCATTCTTTTCTGCTTGATATATTACAGGATCCCCCTTAGTCCTGTTTTCCTCTATACCGAATACCAGATAATGTTCCGCTACTGCCGCATAGTCATTACCAAATGCTTCCTCGATATCGTCATAAGCTTCAATATAAGTTTTAACATCAAAGTTTGTTCCATTGTCACGGTTTTCATTGATACCGTAATCAAAGAAATGCTGAACGTATGCGTCCCAGTTATCCCCAAACGCCGCATCCAAATCTGCATATTTTTCCCGATATTCTTTTACGTTTATAATCGGACTCATATTTCTGCCTTCTTTTAAACCATAATCCAGAAAATGCTGCCATAACATCTCTTCATCATAACCAAATGCCGCTTTCAAATCCGGATACCGGTCTGCATAATATTTCGCACTGAATACATCCTTAAGTCCGGCTGCACTTACATTTAATGTGCTTCCCAAAAGGAGTATTATAGACATAACTGTAATAAAAATTTTTTTCATCCTTTTTCCCTCCTAATATAAAAATTACTTATTCTTATATTTTATAACAGAAAAAACTGTAAAACAATATTTTTCAGTGATTGTTTTTTATCAAACTCATTGTTTGTTTATTGTATTTGTTTTAAGTTGTCAAGACATCTCAAAAAAATACTTGCAAGTAAAAAGTCCCCGAGATTTCTCTCGGGGACTTTACTTTTTTCTTTAATATCAATTACTGCTGAGCAACATCCTTCATAGAGAAGCTGATTCTGCCCATCTTGTCTTTACCAAGACAAACAACTGTAACGGTATCGCCAAGTGTCAGTACGTCTTCTACATGCTCAATTCTCTCTTTGCAGATCTTAGAGATGTGAACCATACCTTCTTTGCCGGGTGCAAACTCGATGAATGCACCGAATTCTTTAATGCTTACT
>JAZNGC010000052.1:0-27503 GCA_045589155.1 Lachnospiraceae bacterium | reverse complement strand
CCAAAGGGATACAAAAATAGTGTAAAATGACCCCAAACCAATTGATTTCGGAGAGAAATTGGGTATGGGAAAAAGAAGAATGCATATATACCCAATTCGGATTAAATTGATAAGGAATAAATGTCGTCAAATCCCAATTTGCCGGATTAAAAGACAATACCTTACTCGGTGTAGTAACAAATAAAAAAATCCGGAAATCATTTCCGGATTTTTCAGCAGGGGAAGAGGGAATCGAACCCCCGTTAACGGTTTTGGAGACCGCCGCACTACCGCTGTACTATTCCCCTATGTAATTATAGGTTACTCGAACCAACGAATGTTATTATAGCATAACATATTGTGATAGGCAAGCGGAAAATGAAAAATATTTAAAGAAAAAGTAGATGGTTTATATAGATAAAAGTGTACAAAAATTATCCCTATAGACATTGTGGTATTTTCACAAAAAAGAATTTGACGACCGAAAAACACTGACGAATCAGCGAAAAATTTGCTAAGATTTAAATAGAAAGAAGAAATACACGTATAGCTGATAAAGCAGGAGGTAGGAATGTTCAATATTGGTGAATATATTGTTTATGGAACCAAGGGAGTATGTCAGGTGACGGATGTGACAACCATGAATCTGGATGGGGTGCCTAAGGACGCCAAATACTACGTTCTACAACCGTGGAATCAGAATGGAAGCCGGATTTTTGTGTCGGTGGACAATCAAAAGACAATTATGCGGAAGACATTGACGAAAGAAGCAGCGGAAGAATTGATTGAAGCAATACCGGACATTAATGAAATATGGGTGGATAATGATAAGGTAAGAGAAGAAAAATACAAAGAATGTATTAGAAGCTGTGATTGCCGGGAATTGGTCCGTATCATTAAAACCTTGTTCTTGCGCGGAGAAGCGCGGCTGAAAGCAGGAAAGAAAATTACAACAACAGACGAGAGGTATTTACGTCTGGCAGAAGAGCATTTGTATAGTGAATTGTCGGTTGCACTGGGGATGCCGGTTGATAATGTGCGTCAATATATAACAGACAAGGTAGAGAGCGCAAGAAACTGACAAAATAGATAGAAATAAAAGATAAGTATCCTCTTTTTAGACAATAAAAAATCAAGAGTCCCGCAGGTTGTGCGGGACTCTCGATTGTGTAAAAGGGGAATTTTTGCTATATAGCACCCTTAACTCGCGTTAAGGTATACTCAGTATATAACACTTTTCGCCATTTGTCTACATCAAAATATAATTATTTTCCTTTTCCAATTCTTCCGGAATTGGATGACCGGAATTCCTGATTTTTTGAAGCAACATCTCTATATGATGTGAACGGCGCTTAAGCTGGACATCATAACGGTCGGACAATTCCTTATAAATAGGGTTTCCGGAAAGGGTTTGTCTGGTTTTTGAATGGAAGGGACAATAGGTAAAGAGAATCTGTCTGGCTACCTTGTTTAATCGGGGTGAGCCGCTTCCTTCATACAAAATCCAAATCATGTAATCCATAATAAACATTTCTTTGAAGTTGTTTCTTGCCTTTTGCAAACTGTTCTTAATTTTTTCTTTTGCATCTACCGATAAGTCATGGTTTTTACGGTAGAATTGAACGTAGTCAAAATATTCGCTGGTAAGAGAGCGCTCACTGACGTCATTCCAGCGTGCTCCTTGTACCCGCTTACACATTTCCCAACGGTATTCGCCGGTCAGCCGGACTAAAATGTGATTCAGGTCTTCTAATTGGAACACGGAGAGCATCATGCGGGCAGGAGTGGTACGTTTTTTGCCTTCGATTTCCTGCCACATAACACCGCGGGTACCGATGTTGGGCATCAGAATAAAATCGGGAAGACATTCTACATGGATAAATTCCTTTGGAACACCGATTTTGTCATTGTTATAGAGCACTTCTCTATAGAAAGCAGAAAAGTCTAAAGCCCGTATATCGTTAATGATTTGCAAAATAGAAGCGGGAGCCACATAACAGGAGGAAAGATTCTTCATTACCTGGTGATCTGCAAAAATGGGGCAGTAGGTTGAAATACGTCCGCAAGTAACCTTGTTTACAGAAGGGAACATGTTTTTCAACTCATACATAACCTTTTTGTTTTGGTCGCCCAATAACTGCTTGGCTTCTGCTTCCGAAATTTTTTTGCTTCCTTTTAACGCAAGGACGTGATCGGTGTAATCTTCATCATATTGGTTACGGCTTGGTTCCTTTTCACCACGGTAAATCGCCTTAAGCCAGTGGTATAACGTATATACTCCGGGAACAAGGTTTTCTTCCATGGAGTCAGCTATGGTGTAGAGAGTGGCAAGATTTTGGGAGCCTGCCAATTCCTCATCCACATAACCAAAATACAGGAAAAGCCTGACTGGGACGGGAATGTCACCGCCGGAAAGACTTTTAAGAAAAATAGTCTCGTAAAGCGTATAAAAAGCGTCGGTGATCTTTTTGCGAAGCAAGGCTACAGGACCATCAGTGGAAGCGGGGTCCTTTATTTCTTTGTATGCTGAAATGCTTTCTTTGAAAGCGATAGCGAAATCTTTATCCACACCGGAGTAATTCAAAATGGTATCCAAAGAACCGGTAAGGTGGCTCATGAATGTAACATTGGAGGTGGTAGAATCGCTGTCTTCTACAGAAGTGGCAATACCACCCATGGATTCTGCTTTTGCGTTAAATTCATGGATACATTTGGATGCATATTCAGCGTTGGGGTAAGACTCCAATTCCTCAATCATGTGGTGAATGCGTGAATATAACATTGACCGGTCAGGGTGTTCCGGGTTTATTTTGAAATAGAGTGAGGTATACAGGGAAAATAAATCTACCCCATTTTCATCTAAATAGATTTGATAATATGTATTTCTGTATTCTTCGAGATCTTTGCAAGAGGAAGCGATGGTTAAAGCATCCAGAGCGGCTTTAATCACAAGTCCTACAGCTACGGATGCAGATTGGGAAAATTTTGAAACCACACCGCCGGTTATAAATTGATACATTCCACTATAGTAGGACACGAGCCAGCTTTCGATGGAATGTTCATCATCCAAAGGCTGGAATTCCTCTAGGGAAGGAAGTGCTTTGGCGGCAACCATATGCTTATTGCAAAGTGCTTCGTAAGTGGCATATACATCTTTGCAGGAATGATAAAAGGTTCCATATTCAAAGATCATTAAATTATACTTTTGGAAAAGAGTATTTATCTGTTTAATAATAGACAGGGAAAACAATCCCGTCAGGTCTTTGTTTGCCTGGAATAAATCATCCAGAGTATCAAAGCCGATGTAGGAATATCTGGCCACAACAGTATCCTCTAGTGCCGTATAACGGAAGAGGTGTACGTCGGAAGCGATTTCACAAATACCGATAACATCTCCTTTTGACAGGGTGTATGATCCGCCCGGAAAAGAGACCTGAACAGAACCCTTCAATATAAGGTATAAATTAGATAACGATTGCCCTTCGGTAACGATTGTCTGATTTTGTTGATATTGTATAGATGCCATGAGTCCCCTCCTTTTTCATCCTCTTTCTATTATACCTTTCAAAACGTGCGAATACAACACAAACCTTCCGAAAAAGTGGCAATATTAAGCAAATTTCTCTGTACTTTTCTATTTTTTATGGTACAATAAAAATACATTAGTGTCATTTTTGGAGGTGCCGTAATGGAACGGGATTTGGAATACAGACAACGTATTGTACAAGATTATAGGGCAAAAGTAGAACCGCTTTTGAGATATCTGCCATGGCTGGAACAAAAGGAGAACAGCCGTGCTGTGAGCATGTATTCCGGAGAAGGTATCGGAGAACATTCTTTGTCTATCCCGGTATACGACGGTACGCTGATGAGTTTTATAAAAGAGGCTCAGAGAACCGGAATGCTTGACAGAAACTATGTTTATGTATATTCCCAGCACAGAATCAGGACAATCGAAGATGAAAAACGTGCCATTGAGCAGGCACAGTTACAGAGTTTCGAAGTGCTTACCGGCATTATGTCAAAATATGTTCTCGGCGGCATGACAAAGTCTGTACTTTGGTCTCAAGGTGTAGAGGAAGGTATTTTTCTGGCCCTGGTGCAGAAAATGAAATATATTTTGGAATACTGGGATAAACCATTTGCGTAGGAGTATTGGAATAAGATGGGTGAGAAGTCGATACAAAAAAGAAAATATATTTTAGAGACGGCCAGAAAAGTTTTCATGGAAAAAGGCTATAAGAATGTAACCATGAAAGACATTGTGGAAGCCTGCGAAATCAGCCGTGGAGGATTGTATCTTTATTTTGCAAGTACGTCAGAAATATTTATGGAAGTACTGAAAATGGAAAGTCAGGAAGCGGATGATGTTTTTTCCGATAACATTACGGAAGATGCCACCGCGGCAGATATTCTGATGTTGTTTTTAAAAGAGCATAAAAAAGAATTGTTGCGCAAGAAAAACAACCTTACTATTGCAACCTATGAGTTTTTCTTTTCCGGTGATGCCCCGAAGAAAGACAATGTTTTAAAGAAACAGTTTGATTCTGCGGTTGTTATTTTGGAGAAGTTGCTGGAAACCGGTGTGGAGAACGGGGAGTTTGTCTGCGAGGACTGCCGGGCTACGGCAAGAAATATTATGTTTGTTTTGGAAGGTCTTAAGATTTCCGCACAGACGGTAGGGATTACCCAGGAGACGGTGGATGCGGAATTGATGTATATTTTGCAGGGACTGATTATAGAAGAATAGAAATAAAAAGGAAAACATCGGAGCGGTCTCCGGTGTTTTCTTTGTGATAGCAGTGAGGCGGGCGCCATAGTGCTTGCACAGATTGCATGATTGTTTTGTAAAAAATATAGAAAATTTATGACAATGCAACATTGCAACAAATGAAAACCTTTGTTACAATAAGGTAGTATCGGCGACGTATGTGCGGCGATGAAAGATAAAGGTCAAAAAGTAGACTATTGGAGGAAATCATGGGAAACGTTAGACGTATCTATGTAGAAAAGAAAGAACCCTTCGCAGTAAAGGCAAAGGAACTGCACGAAGAACTGAAGAACTATTTGGGAATCAGTGGAATTACAAAAGTGAGAGAGTTTATCCGCTATGATGTGGAGAACATCTCTGACGAAGTGTTTGAAAGAGCATGTAAAACTGTATTTTCCGAGCCCCCTGTAGATGATTTATATCTGGAGGCTTTACCTGCAGCAGCTGATAATAAGGTATTCAGCGTAGAATTCCTGCCCGGTCAGTTTGACCAGAGAGCGGACTCTGCAGTACAGTGTGTAAAGTTCCTGAAAGAAGATGAGGAGCCCATCATTAAAACTGCTGTGACATATGTTCTGGAAGGTCAGGTTTCTGATGATGAATTCGCAAAAATAAAAGCATATTGTATTAACCCGGTTGACTCCCGTGAAACAGATATGGTGAAACCGGAGACATTGGTAACTGTATTTGAGGATCCTGCAGACGTTATTGTTTTCGACGGATTTAAAGATATGACAGAGTATGACCTTAAGAACTTGTATGATTCTCTTGGTCTGGCTATGACATTTAAGGATTTCCAGCATATCCAGAATTACTTTGGAACAGAAGAACACAGAAATCCTACCATGACGGAAATCAGAGTGCTCGACACTTATTGGTCTGACCACTGCCGTCACACAACATTCTCCACAGAACTTACAGATGTAGAGTTTGGTGATGGTTATTACCGCACTCCCCTTGAGACTACTTACCAGAGCTATCTGGATACCAGAGCAGAGATTTTTGCAGGCAGAAGCGACAAATTTGTTTGTCTGATGGATCTGGCTCTTATGGCTATGAGAAAATTGAAAAAAGACGGTAAACTGGATGACATGGAAGAATCCGATGAGATTAACGCATGTTCCGTAGTTGTTCCCGTTGAAATGGATTATGACGGTGAAAAAGTAACAGAAGAATGGCTTGTATTCTTCAAGAATGAAACACACAACCATCCTACAGAGATTGAGCCTTTTGGTGGTGCGGCTACCTGTCTTGGCGGTGCAATCCGTGATCCTCTGTCAGGTAGAGGTTATGTATATCAGGCTATGCGTGTAACCGGTGCGGCAGACCCCACTGTTCCCGTAGCTGATACATTGAAAGGTAAATTGTCCCAGAAGAAACTGGTGCGCGGTGCAGCCAGCGGTTATTCTTCTTATGGTAACCAGATCGGTCTGGCTACCGGACTTGTAAAAGAAATTTATCACCCTAACTACGTTGCAAAACGTATGGAAATTGGTGCGGTTATGGGCGCTGCTCCCAGAAAGAACGTAATCCGTGAAACATCCGATCCCGGTGATATCATTATCCTGCTCGGCGGACGTACCGGCCGTGACGGTTGCGGTGGTGCTACCGGTTCCTCCAAGGTACACACAGAGGAGTCTATTGAGACCTGTGGTGCTGAGGTTCAGAAGGGTAATGCTCCTACAGAACGTAAAATCCAGAGACTGTTCCGCCGTGAGGAAGTAAGCCGTCTGATTAAGAAATGTAACGACTTTGGTGCCGGCGGTGTATCCGTTGCTATCGGTGAGTTGGCAGCAGGTCTTGTAGTGGAACTTGACAAAGTTCCCAAGAAATATGCAGGTCTTGATGGTACAGAACTTGCAATTTCCGAATCCCAGGAGCGTATGGCGGTTGTAGTAGACCCTAAGGATGTAGATGCATTCCTTGGCTATGCACATGAAGAGAACCTGGAAGCAGTACCTGTGGCAACTGTAACAGAAGAACCCAGACTTGTGCTGAACTGGAGAGGTAAAGATATTGTAAATATCTCCAGAGCATTCCTTGATACAAACGGTGCACATCAGGAGACAACCGTTAAGGTGGACATCCCTGATGAAAATGAAAATTATTTGGATAAATACGCAGTTCCCGCTGTGGAAGAAGCAGTGGAAGAAGGCGATGTGAAGAAAGCATGGATGGCGCTGATGGGCGACCTTAACGTATGTTCCCAGAAGGGTCTTGTAGAAATGTTTGACGCTTCCATCGGTGCAGGCAGCGTTTATATGCCTTACGGTGGTAAGTACCAGCTTACAGAAACCCAGGCTATGGTTGCAAAACTTCCCGTGCTGAAAGGTAAGACAGATGCGGTTACTATGATGAGCTACGGCTTTGATCCGTTCCTGTCTTCCTGGAGTCCTTACCATGGTGCGGTTTATGCAGTGACAGAGTCTCTTGCGAAAATCGTAGCGAACGGTGGTGACTTTAAGAAAGTACGTTTCACCTTCCAGGAGTACTTCAGACGTATGACATCCGATCCTTCCCGTTGGAGCCAGCCTTTTGCAGCGCTGCTTGGTGCTTATGATGCACAGATTGGCTTTGGTCTTCCTTCTATCGGCGGTAAAGACTCCATGTCCGGTACATTCAACGATATCGATGTACCTCCTACATTGGTTTCCTTTGCAGTGGATGTGGCAAAAGCAGGTGAGATTGTTTCTCCTGAACTGAAAAAAGCAGGAAACAAAATCGTCCGTTTCTCCATCGAAAAAGACGATTATGCAATCCCTGTATATGAGAAGGTTATGGAACTGTATGACAGCATCCATGAACTGATGAATAAAGGTGTTATCGTTTCTGCTTATGCATTGGATGCAAAGGGTGCTGCAGCAGCACTTTCCAAGATGGCATTCGGTAACAAACTTGGTGTAGCTTTAAATGCTGACCTGACTATGCATGAACTTTTCGGGGAAGGTCTTGGTGATATTATCGCAGAAGTTGATGCGGCTAAATTGGCACAGCTCGAGGCAGCAGAACTGGATTATCTTGTATACGGTGATGTGACAGAGGAAGCAGCGTTCACATACGGCGATGTTAAGGTGGATTTGGAAGAGGCACTTGCAGCATGGAAAAAACCTTTGGAGAAGGTATTCCCCACTATCGCAGTGAAGGATAAGACACCTGTTGAGAGTGGTCTTTACAAGGCTGACCAGATTTACGTATGCAAGAACAAAATTGCAAAACCTACCGTATTCATTCCGGTATTCCCCGGTACAAACTGTGAATACGACTCCACAAAAGCATTTGAGAGAGCCGGTGCAAATGTGGTGACTAAGGTATTTAGAAATATGACTGCAGAAGATATCAGACAGTCTGTAGAAGAATTTGAAAAGGCAATTGCTCAGGCACAGATTATCATGTTCCCCGGCGGATTCTCTGCAGGTGACGAACCTGACGGAAGTGCAAAATTCTTCGCTACTGCATTCCAGAACGAGAAGATGAAGGAAGCTGTTATGAAGCTCCTTAATGAGCGCGACGGTCTGGCACTTGGTATCTGTAACGGTTTCCAGGCGTTGATCAAACTTGGTCTGGTTCCTTACGGTGAGATTACAGGTCAGAAGGAGGATTCTCCTACACTTACCTTCAATACCATCAACAGACACATCTCCAAGATGGTATATACCAAGGTTGTTTCCAATAAATCTCCTTGGTTAAAGAACGCAGAACTTGGCGCTACTTACTGCACACCTGCTTCCCATGGTGAAGGACGTTTCGTAGCACCTAAGGAGTGGATTGACAAGCTCTTTGCAAACGGTCAGGTAGCAACCCAGTATGCTGACATTAACGGAAATATTTCCATGGATGAAGAGTGGAACGTAAACGGTTCTTACGCATCCATCGAAGGTATCACATCACCCGACGGCAGATGCCTCGGTAAGATGGCACACGTTGAGAGAAGAGATGCATCTGTAGCGGTAAATATCTACGGCGAACAGGATCTGAAGATCTTCGAATCCGGTGTTGAATATTTTAAATAAATAGTGATATGACACATGCAAAAACCTGTCTGCACGATTACGTGGAGGCAGGTTTTTTTGCGTTGGCGGAGTGCGTGGGATGGTTATTTTATATTTCTGTGCGAAAAAAGCCAAAAAACCAATCAATTCAAACAATTTATGTAAAAATATTATAATATCATGAAAAAACTTGTGAAAAATTTAAATTTTTTGTGAAAAACCCTTGTATTAAAAGTACTAATTTACTATAATTTTATTATGTGGGATTTTGGAGGTAAAGCATGGAGAAAGGTACATTATTTCAATTTACAATGGACAATGCACTGGAAATCATATTTACTTTTGACGACAGTGGAAGGGTCTCATATGCAAATAAAATAGCCAAAGAACAGCTGGAATATGGGGATGCATTATGCGGTCTTTCTGTAACTGAGATTTTCCCGGAAGAAATTGAAATGGAAAATGGCAAACCGGTTTACAGTGAAGATGAGGAGAATGGATTTTATCATCTGATGGCATATCGCCAAAACCGTACTTGTTTTCCGGCGAAAGTGAAAATTTTAGAATTCGAAGAAGAAGGAAAGATTACCTATATATGTTCTGCCTATAATACCACAACGGAAAATTTTCTGGAAAAGAAAGCAAGCCAGGCAGGCCAGGAGGCAGAAGATGCCTTAAAAGTAAAGACAGAGTTTGTGGCAAATATAACCCACGAGCTTAGAACGCCTGTCAACGGCATTTTGGGAAATACCAGAGAACTGTTGGAATTGGAGACGGAAAAAGACAAATTAAAACTTTTGCATCTGGTGGAGAGAGGATGTAATGATATGCATTCCATCATCAATAATATTTTGGACTTCTCCAAACTGGATGCCGGCAAGTTTGTTTTGGAACCGAGAAAATTTCATTTCCGCAACATGATTGATTACGTGAAGGGCAATCATAGTAACCGTATTACGGAAAAAGGACTTAATTTTTCTGTAACGGTTTCCCCGGAAATTCCGGAATTTATTATCAGCGATGAACTTCGAATCGTTCAGGTTTTAAACAACCTGATATCAAATGCATACAAATTTACTTCCATTGGAAATATTCATGTGGAGATAGTAAAGACTGCCCAGTCCGGTAACAGGGCAGAATTATTCTTTTTGGTAATGGATACCGGAATCGGTATATCAAAGGCTAATCAGGAAAAGTTGTTCCAAAGTTTTACCCAGGTGGATGCATCCATATCCAGAAAGTATGGCGGCACCGGTCTTGGACTTAATATATGTAAGCAATTGGTGGAACTCATGGGAGGAAGCATCCGGGTGGAAAGTGAGCTGGGAAGAGGAACGGTCTTTTCTTTCCATATCTGGGTGGAAATACCGGAAGAATATGAAGAAAGCCAGGACTATGTAAAAGATGCGGACGAATTGAAAAATAAATTGCAGAGTTTGACCCGGGATGGAGAAGGGGAAGGAATCTGGAAGTACGGTACGCCTGAAAACAAGGCAGAATTGGATAATAAGATGTCTAAGCTGATCTTAAGCTTGGAAATGGAAAACTGGGAAAAGGCTGAAATGTTTGCAGATACGGTAAGACAACTTTTGGAAGAAGCACCCAGAGAGATTAAAAGTGCATTTTTGAGACTGAAGATGGCAGTGCAGAAAGGTGATTACGAGAAAGCAACTGCGGCTTTTGAAGTGTTGCAAGGTATGCTGTAAAACCGGGAGGTACTAATGATAAACAGTGCAGCGGATGATACGAGAATCTTAATTGTAGATGATGTAGAGGCAAACCGTTTTGTTTTGCGAGATATCATTATCGATATGGGGTATGTGCCGGTGCTTACGGAGAACGGTGTCCAGGCACTCAAGATGGTGCCGCATATTAAGCCACAACTCATTATTTTAGATATTGCGATGCCGGAGATGGACGGTTATGAGGTGTGCGAGAAATTACAGGCGGATGTGGAAACCAGAGATATTCCTATTATTTTTATTTCTGCTTTTGATAGTCCGGAGGACATTGTTAAGGGGTTCTCTATCGGGGGAGGGGACTATATTACCAAGCCCTTTATTCCCGAGGTAGTAAAAGCAAGGGTTAGCATGCTTTTGAAACTTTATGAAACAAATCATAGGATGGCGGAGATAAATCGTCAATTACAGGCTTCTATCAATGAACAGCGCCGTCAGATGGAAAAAGAGCGTCAAAGTGTTTTGTATGCATTGATCCGTGTAGCCAGGGAAAATGCATTTTATGATGTAAGTTACATGGACCGGTTAAGTTATAATTGTCGAAAATTGACGGAAGCCATGCAGCTGTCTGCAAAGTATGGCAATGTGATCTCCGACAGTTATGTGGATACAATCGAATTGGCGGCTCCTTTATGTGATTTGGGCAACCTGGCTATTCCTACAAACATTCTGCAAAAACAGGGAAAACTTACGGAACGGGAAGTTGAAATTATGCAGACCCATACCGAGATTGGTGCGAGAATTTTGCGTGATATAGGCGGTGTGGGAAATGATAACGGATTTGTTAAGATGGCTGTGGATATAGCCAATTTCCATCATGAAAACTGGGATGGAAGCGGATATCCCTCCGGGAAGGTTGGAGAGGAGATTCCATTGTCAGCACAAATTGTATCTGTTGTGGGTCGGTATTGCGCACTTACGGAAAAACGTGTTTACCGTGAGCCGTTTACACAGGAAGAGGCTTTGCAGATGATGGAGGAAGCAACAGGTACAAAACTGAATCCGGATTTGTTTTGGATATTAAAGAAGATTTCGAGACAGCTTCATTAATAAATAAATCACGATGGGACAAAAGATATGACACAACAGGAATTTTTGCGGATATATAGATACCTGAAGGATAAATATGGTATTGATATGGAGCGCAAAAAGGAAATTATGCAGGGGAGATTGGATAATTATATCCACGCTCATGGATTTGAAAATTATACGGATTATATGAATGCAGTGGAGAGGGATATAACCGGAACACTGGAAAGTGAGATGGTGAACATTCTGACCACAAACCACACTTTTTTCATGCGGGAGTTTGAACATTTTGATTTCTTACGTCAGACTGTTTTACCCTATCTAAAGGAAAAAGAAGAGGCCAAAAGAGATTTGTGTATCTGGTGTGGTGCGGCATCTACCGGTCAGGAACCGTATATGTTGGCAATGCTTTTAAAGGATTACTTCGGAATGGAGTATCCGCAATGGGATACAAAGGTTTTGGCTACAGATATTGCCACAGCCGCCATAAAGATTGCCGCGGAAGGGCGCTATACCACGGAACAGATGGAAAATGTACCGGAATATTGGAAAAGGCGTTATTTCAGGCCCTTGGAAAACAAAGAAGGCTATGAAGTTATCCCGGAACTGAAGGATGAGGTGATTTTCCGCAAATTCAACCTGATGGATGAATTTCCTTTTAAACGAAAAATGCATATTGTTTTCCTGCGGAATGTGATGATTTATTTCGACAAGGAGACAAAATGTGAACTAATACAAAAAGTATATGATGCGATGGAGCCGGGCGGCTATCTGTTTATCGGCAGGACTGAGACCATTGACAGGAATATTATTCCTTTTGAAATGATACAGCCATCCATCTTCAGAAAATAAAGAGGGGGTACAACAATGCGCCAGATAAAAGTGTTGGTGGTGGAAGATTCCCTGGTTTTTAGGGAGCTTCTGGTGCAGAATTTAAACGCTGACCCTGCCATTACGGTAGTGGCGGCGGCAAATGATCCCTTTGAAGCCAGAGATGCAATTTTGAAATATAATCCGGATGTTATGACACTTGACATAGAGCTTCCGAGAATGAACGGTATAGAGTTTTTGCAGAAACTCATGCCGCAACGTCCACTGCCGGTAGTGGTGATAAGCTCTTTGAGTGAAAAGGTGTTTGATGCATTGAATGCCGGAGCAGTAGATTTTGTGGCAAAACCACAAGGGGCAGGACGGGAACAGCTGGAAAACTTTATCCGAAAAGAACTTCTTGTGAAAATAAAGGTTGCTTCTATCGCTAAGGTAAGCAGTTGGAAAAAACCGGCGATATCAATGCCGGAACAGCCGCTTCCCACAGTGGGAAAAGATTTACTTTTGGCAATTGGGGCATCTACCGGCGGGACCGAGGCGATTGCAACGGTGTTAAAGGAGTTTGGTCCGGACATTCCGGGAACGGTAATTGTACAACATATGCCGCCAAAATTCACCGAGATGTATGCAAACAGGCTAAATGAAAAGTGTAATGTGTTGGTGAAAGAAGCTAAAACAGGGGATACCTTGTCGCCGGGAAAGGTGCTCATTGCACCGGGTGGCGACTGTCATATGAAGGTAATAAAAGTAAATGGGGTCTATCAGGTAGTGCTAAAACCGGGACCCAAGGTAAACGGACACAGTCCGTCGGTGGATGTTTTGTTCGAATCTGTGGCGGAAGCTGCTGGGAATCGGGCAGTAGGAATAATTTTAACCGGAATGGGGGGAGACGGAGCGAAGGGACTGTTAAAGATGAGAAATGCAGGGGCACGGACAATAGGGCAGGATGAATCCAGTTGTGTTGTCTACGGCATGCCCAAAGTTGCGTATGATTTAGGGGCAGTAGAATATCAGGAAAAGTTAACTGATATTGCAAAAAGGACTTATTCAATATTCAGTAAAATATAAGGGACAGAAAGGAAAAGGTTATGAAGATTTTATTAGCAGAAGATGATTTCGTAACAAGAAAATTTATGACAGGATTTCTGTCAAAATACGGTGAGTGTGATGTTACCGTAGACGGAATGGAAGCAGTGGATGCTTTCATGATGGCACTTGAAGACGATGAACCCTATGATTTGGTTTGTCTGGATATCATGATGCCGGTTATGGACGGATATCAGGCTCTTATGGGAATCCGGAATTTGGAAAAAGAGCGTAACGTTCCGAAGGAAAAGTCAGCTAAGGTTATTATGACCACAGCGCTTAATGATGAGAAGAATGTAAAGATGGCATTTGATTTGGGCTGTACTATTTATTCAGGAAAGCCGATAGATCAGGAGCGGTTCGAGCAGGCATTGGTAAAGCTTGGACTGGCATAGAAAGGAGAGCTAAATGGCAGAAGGGTTCAATACACAGGGGATGTTGGACATATACCTGTATGAAAACGGACAACTGCTGGAAAGGCTTCAGGAAATCGTACTGGAATACAAGGACGAGGAAAGCTTTGATGAGGACAGCATAAACGAGATTTTCCGTGCTATGCATACCATTAAAGGCTCTTCCGGTGTCATGATGTTTGATGAAGTTACAACGATATCGCATAGACTTGAGGATGTTTTCTATTATTTGAGAGAAGCACATCCCCAGAATGTGCCCCATATGGAATTACTTGATTTGGTTTTACAGGTGACAGATTTCATTTCGGGAGAGATGGAAAAACTGGAAAATGGTGATTCTGCAGATGGACAGTCCGGTGAGATTGTAGCGAAAATCGACACCTTCCTGACAGCGCTAAAAAGCGGAGACAGTGAAAAAGAAAAGCAGATTGAAGAAAATGTGCATGTGGAGCCACAGCAATTTTATATTGCACCCATGGCCACCAGCGCAAGCCGTTTCTATAAGATTTATATTACATATAAGCCGGATATTCAGCTGGTAAATGTCCATGCATACAAGGCGGTATATTCCTTAAAGGAAATCGCCGAAGATTTGCTTCATTTTCCGGAAGATATCATTTCCGACGATAAAGCAGAAAAGGAAATTTTAGAGAACGGTTTTAAGATTTTGTTACAGGCACAGTGCAGCGAGGCGGATATCCGCGGGCTGATACAAGAAGGCTACGAAATCGAAAAGGTAGAAATCGTAGAATGTAGTGCCAAAGAATATCAACGGGGCTTTGACAGTATCGGTTCTGAAATCCGAATAGACTTAGAGTCCAGTGTGGAAGAAATCAGGGAAAAAGCGGAAGGCCCAGGAAGTTTCGTGATTGCACCCGAAGGCGGTGCGAAAACGGCAGAGACGAAAGCCTTTGCACCCGGTGACTTCGTCATTGAATCCAAGGAAGTCGGAAAAGGAAAGAAACTTGCCAAGGATAAACCGAAAAAGCAGGAAAAAGCGGCGTTTATCAGCGTGGACGTGCAAAAGATGGATATGCTGATGGATTTGATTGGAGAATTGGTTATTGCAGAGTCTGTAGTAATGCAGAATCAGGATTTGAAGGTACCCGGTTTAAAACTGGATAACTTTAACAAAGCCACTTCACAGATGACCAAAATTTCTTCCGATCTTCAGGATGTTATCTTAAGTATGAGAATGATGTCTCTTACCAATACCTTCCAGAAGATGAACCGAATCGTATTTGACGTATCCAGAAAACTGGGAAAAGACATCGAATTCGAGATGGTTGGCGATTCTACTGAGGTAGATAAGAACGTTATCGAAAAGATTTCCGATCCGTTGATGCATCTGGTCCGGAACTCCGTTGACCATGGTATCGAGATGCCCGAGGAGCGTGCTGCTAAGGGCAAAACGGAAAAAGGAAAGGTTACGCTGTGGGCGAAGAAGGAGTCCGGCAAGGTTTTGATTGGTGTACAGGATAACGGTAAAGGCTTAAACCGCGAGCAGATTGTCAGAAAAGCAAGAGAAAAAGGTCTGCTCGATTATGCAAAACCGGATAACGCATATACAGACAAGGAAGTATACCAGTTTATTACATTACCCGGCTTCTCTACCAAGGAGCAGGTAACAGAGTACTCCGGCAGAGGTGTTGGCATGGATGTGGTAGTTTCCAATATTCAGGCCATCGGCGGAAGTTTGGAAATTGACAGTACTCCCGGACAGGGAAGTGTTATGATTCTGAAGATTCCCATGACCCTCTCCATCATCGACGGAATTGTTATGGAGGTTGGCGAGTCTTCCTTCGTAATAGAGACTAACTCAGTGAAGGAGTTTATGGGACTCAGAGACCATTCCATCATCAAGAATCCCAACGGTGAAGAGTTTGTCATGATCAGGGGCGAAGGATATCCTGTCCTCCGTCTGGGCGAAATTTACCAGATAAACGGCTATGAGCGCGACGACACGAAGGGTATGCTGGTGATGATTGAGTCCGAAAAGAAAGTATACTGCGTGATAGTGGATGCTTTGGTGGGAAAACAGGAAATCGTAGTGAAACCGATTCCGGATTATGTAAAAAAAGTAAAAGGTTTGTCAGGATGTACGCAGCTTGGTGACGGTACGGTTGCCTTAATCTTAGATGCGCTCGGCCTGATTGAAAAAGCATAGAGAAAGGAAAGAGGGTACATATGAGTGTAAATGATAAGATGTTAAACAAATATGTAACCTTCCAGTCGGGCGATGAGTATTTCGCATTACAAATCCAGTATGTGAAAGAAATCATTGTATATCAGGAAATTACCCAGATTCCCGAGAGTGAAGATTATGTAAAGGGTCTCATCAACCTCAGAGGTAAAATTATACCTGTCATTGATGTACGCATCCGTTTTAAACAGGAAGCGGCAGAATACACGGACAGAACCTGTATTGTTATCATTAATGTAAAAGGCACGGTAGTAGGTCTTATTGTAGACAGAGTGGCAGAAGTTGTGGAAATCAAGCCGGAGGATATTTTAGATACCCCTACTATCGGCAATGAAGAAAAGAACCAAAACAGATATGTATATGCTGTCGGAAAAGTGGGAGACAGTGTAAAAATGTTACTTGACCCTGACAAACTGCTGAAAGATGAAGATGTGTTGGTACCGGAAGCAGACAGTGAAGATACTATGGATGAAGGAGAAGAATAAAATGAAAAAATTTAAAAACATGAACATGAAAATGCATACCAAGATGATAATCGGATTTCTTGTCATCGGTGTTGTGATGATTATCTCGCTGTACACCGGTTATACAAGTTGCCAGAAGATGCTTGAAGTAGATGATCCTGCCGGATATTTGAGTAACTACTCTTATTTCCAGGCCGGCTTGCTTGTGTTTATGACAATTGTAATATCCGGTATTTCCGTTACATTCACAAAGATGATCCGCATGAATTGTAAAAGTCTCAGCGATGCCAGCAAGGCGTTGGCAGATGGTAAAGTGGATGTTACTTTGGAAAAACAGTTCAATGATGAGTTCGGTCAGGTTATGGATGACTTCCAGGTAATGGTCAATAACACCCGTGAAAACGCTGAAATTGCCCAGAGAGTAGCAGATGGGGACTATACCGTAACCGTAACTCCCAGATGTGAAGAAGATGCACTTGGAAATGCTTTAAAGCAGATGGTTTCCCAGACAAATTACACTATGGGTAATATCAAAGAAGCTGCTCACCAGGTATCTACCAGTTCCGCACAGGTGGCAAGTGCCAGCGAAGCTTTGGCGCAGGGCTCTACAGAACAGGCAAGTGCCATCGAAGAGATTACAGTGTCTATCGCAGATGTTGCAGAAAAGACAAAACAGAATGCATCCCAGGCTAACACAGCTAACGAGTTGATTGGACAGGCCATCGAAAATGTACAGAAGGGTAATAAAGAAATGAAGGATATGGTTGTTGCAATGGAAGACATCAACACAGCATCCGAAAGCATTTCCAAGATTATCAAAGTTATCGATGATATTGCATTCCAGACAAACATTCTTGCATTGAATGCAGCGGTAGAAGCAGCAAGAGCAGGTGAGGCCGGACAGGGCTTTGCAGTAGTAGCAGACGAAGTGAGAAATCTGGCAGCAAAGAGTGCCCAGGCAGCAGCTGAGACAGCAGATTTGATTGAGAACTCCATCCGCAAGGTACAGGCCGGTTCCAAGATTGCAACCGATACTGCAGCAGCATTGGAAGAAATTACAAAAGCGGTTTCCAAGAGTGAGAAGATGGTTGCTGAGATTGCAGAAGCGTCCAATTATCAGGCTACAGCTATTGCACAGATTGACAGAGCAGTGGCTCAGGTATCACAGGTTGTACAGACCAACTCTGCTACAAGCGAAGAGTGTGCGGCAGCAAGTCTCGAACTTTCCAGCCAGGCATCCAAAATGCGCGAATTGGTTTCCGTATTTAAATTGACAAATGTGGCATCTGCTTCTGCAGCAGAAGGGAAGAAAACTTATGATGTACCTGCAGATGCAAATGAGCAGATGATTTCCCTGCAGGATGGTTTTGGCAAGTATTAATTTATAGAGTGAGATAAGAGCATACCGGCATAGGGTGTTTGGACAATAAACGCCGGTATGCTCTTTTGATACAGAGATAGGACAAGGAGCTGTGTGACAGAAGCTGTTTGTTTTTGGAGGTTACCGGATGGGTAAATATATTTTTGATATAGAAAATCAAAGAAAAATAGAAAAATTTATGTTGTACATTTATTCCATATACAGCATTAATATTTTAATCATGTCCCAAGAAGGAAATTGGGGATTTTTGATCGATTTTCTGATTTTAGCGGGAGTATCGGCAGGATGGGTTACCCATGTCAGTAAGTATAGAAGCTATCTGTCCCGTGTTAGGATAGTGGCAATTATGATGCAGGTTTCCATGGTAATCTTTGCTACTCATGTGGAATACCTTCCGGAGGCTCTGCCGGTTTATATGGCATTTGTTGTGTTGCTTGGATTGTATGGACAACCTAAGTTTATTTGGCTTACGGTTATATCTACCGTAATTATTTTTGGCTACCATGGTTTTGTTTCAGGAAGCCTCCCTCTTGGGACAATGAAAGAAATCGGACAGTTTTCATCCAAGATGGGTAATGTTTTATTGTTGGAATATATTGTTTATACGTGGACGAAGCAGAATAGTGAAGGTAGTGCTCAATTAATCGGAATGATTAAGGAATTGCACGAAAGTCAGAACAGTAAGGACGATTTTGTGGCTAACGTAAGCCATGAAATCAGAACTCCTATCAATACTGTCTGTGGTATGAGTGATATCATATTACAGGAAGAGTTGCCTTTTGAGATAAAAGAAAAAGTACTGGATATCCAGAGAGCGGGCCGGAATTTGAGTAGTTTGGTAAGCGATATATTGGATTTCTCGGAGTTGCAGTCCGGGAAAATCGAACTGGAGGAAGAAGCGTATAATATCAGTACTACGATTAACGATGTTATCAATATGACAATGGCGCGGATCAATCAGAAGAAGATAGAACTTATCGTAGATTGTGATGCCCATGTTCCCTGTGCCCTTCTTGGTGACGAGAAGAAAATACGACGGGTAATTATGAAACTGGTGGATAATGCCATCAAATTTACAAATGAGGGTTGTGTTACCATTGCGGTAGGATATCGTAAGGAGAGTTACGGTATCAATCTTATGGTGACGATCAAAGATACCGGTATTGGTATGAGTGAAGAGAGCCTGGAAAAGATTTTCAATAGCTTTAATCAGGTGGATTCCAGCCGTAAACGTCAGGAGGACGGTATCGGTTTGGGACTTGCTATTTCGCAGGCACTGGTGCAGAAGATGGGTGGTGCCACCACAATAAAGAGTAAACTGGGAAAAGGTACCAGTGTAAAAATTGTGGTACCGCAAAAGGTGCTGGACGAAAACCCCATTGCAGTAGTGAATGACAGAAATAAATTAAATGTGGCTACATTTATTGATATGGAACAGTTCAATATGCAGGATATCAGGGATGATTATGCAAATATGATTAGCCATATGGTAGAGCAGCTTAAAGTGAATTGTCACATATGCCGCAATTTCTCAGAATTGCAGAGAAGAGCCCAAAGAGAAAATTTCAGCCATGTCTTTACCAGTATGGCAGAGTATCGTGCCCAAAGGGAATTCTTTGATGAACTGTCGGAAAAGACAAATGTGGTTGTGGTTTTGGACTACGCAGATGAGAAGGATATGCGCAATCCGAAACTGATAAAGATTTACAAACCTTTTTATATATTACCCATTGTTTCCGTTGTGAACGGACAGAGTGAAACAGCGGAAGAGTCAAGAATTACACATAACACCGGTTTTTATACAAAAGATGTCCATGTTTTGGCGGTGGATGATAACCGCATGAACCTTAAAGTAATCGAGGGTGTTCTTGGCAGTTACGGTATAAAAGTAACCACGGCAACCAGTGGTCACGAGGCATTGGAAAAGATAAATACAGAAGACTATGATTTTGTGTTTATGGATCATATGATGCCGGAGATGGACGGAGTGGAGACCCTTCACGCAATCAGACAAAAGGTGGGTAACTATTTCCTGAATGTACCGGTGATTGCGTTGACGGCCAATGCGGTAGCGGGAACCCGTGAGATGATGCTGGGGCAGGGTTTTACGGACTTTGTTGAAAAACCCATTGACCGGTCTGTTTTGGAACGTGTGCTGAAACGTACCTTACCGGAGGGAAAAATTATTTCCGCAAAAGAGAGAGAACAGGCGGTGACAGCAAAGGAGCAAAGCCCGGCGACCTTTGGAGAGCAGCCGGGTAGGAATGCAGCGGGTATGCAATTGCCTATGGGTGCAGATATAAGTATGCCGGCAGTAGAAGCTGCGGAGCGAACAGAGAAATCCGGACTGGATGAAACGGAAGTTAGTCTGCGGGCTCTTGGATTGGATGTGCAAAAAGGTACTTTGTACTGTAACGGAAGAGATGCTTATTTCAAAGTACTCCGGGGCTATTGTGAGGAATATGCTGAGTTTGGTATTCAGGCACAGAAGTTGTTTGAAATACAGGATTGGAAGAACTACACCATTGAGGTACATGGTATCAAGGGAGCGATGCGGAGTATCGGTGCAGAGGAAGTGTCCGAAAAAGCAAAAATGTTGGAATTTGCGGGTAAAGAAGGCAGGATAGAGTACATATTGGAATATCATGATGACATGATAAAAAAATATGAAGAATTATTTGAGAATCTGTGTAATAATAAATGGATTTGTCCACAGGGTGTGGAAGCCTTCCGGGCGCGCAGAGAATCTTACGAAGATATAGAGAAAATGCCGGTTTTGGAAGAAGATGAATTTTCACTGGTTCTTGAAAATATAGAAAATGCAATGTATGCATTGGACAAAGAGACTGTTTTGGATGAAATTCATCATTTGCAAAATTATCAATATCATGGCAGTTCCCTGAGGGAGGCACTTAGAACTGTGGAAAGAAAGGCGACCAAGGATGACTTGTTCTCAGCCTATGACCTGGCGCTCAGTGTAAAGAAGAAGCTGTCGGATAAGGAGAATTAGCGTATGTGGAAATTAAACAACAAAACATTTAAAAATAAAGATACCGATAAATCCGGCAAATTAAAACAGCAGGAAGAATTAAAAGAGACCGATAAGTCAAGAAATACGTTTTTGGCCTATATGAGCCACGAAATCCGTACTCCCATAAATGCTATCATCGGCTTGAATGAGATGATTATGCGTGAAAATCCTACCGGAGCTACGGCAGAGTATGCCAGGAATATTCAGATAGCAAGTAAAATGCTTTTAAACCAGGTAAATGACATTTTGGATTTATCCCAGGTTGAAATGAAAAAAATGCAAATTGTGCCGGGCCGTTATGATACCGCTAACCTTTTTGTGGAATTGGCTGAGATAATTACAGGGCAATTGGAAACAAAAAATTTGGAGTTTTATACGGACATTGATCCCAATCTGCCTGCGGAATTAATCGGTGATGAAAAGAGATTAAAACAGATTATACTGAACATACTGGATAATGCCGTGAAATATACCGAGGAGGGTTCTGTGACCCTGGCGGCCCATAGTGAGGAACTTTCAGAGGATGAGATTGCCTTGAAAGTACAGGTGACAGATACCGGTATCGGAATCCGGAAAGAGGAAATAGAGCATATATACGATTCCTATAACCGTTTGGATGAAAAGAAAAATGCAGGGATTATAGGAAATGGTCTGGGCCTTGCTATCACAAAACAGTTGGTGGAACTTATGGGCGGACAAATCACCATCGACAGTATCTATACGAAGGGTTCTACTTTTACGGTGGTGGTAAGACAAAAGATTGCCGAAAAAACGCCTATGGGTCACATTGACATGCGGATGCGCGCCCCGGCAGAGGCTGGTAGCTATAAGCCTATGTTCGAAGCACCGGAGGCCCGTATCCTGATTGTGGATGATAACCGCATGAATTCTTTGGTTACCGGAAGACTTTTGGAAGCCACAAAGGCACAGATAGACGTGGCAAACAGCGGTGCGCAGTGTCTGGAGATGACAAAGAAGAAGTTTTACCATGCGATTTTAGTGGATTACATGATGCCGGATATGAACGGCCTGGAGACACTGAGAGAAATCAGAAAGCAGGAAAATGGTCTTTGCAGAGAGACAGCCGTGATTGCCCTTACCGCAAATGCTTTGTATAGCTCAAGGGAGAGTTATCTGGAACAGGGCTTTGACGGCTATGTGGAGAAACCGATCCAGAGTAAGTTGCTGGAGAGAGAAATTATGGGACTTCTCCCCATAGGGATTATTGAATATATGGAGATGGACGAACTGCAAAGAAGCGAGCATAGCCTGATTCAGGAGATGGCCAAGAGAAGACGGAAGAAAGTGTGCATTACAACGGATTGTGTCAGTGACATACCGGCTGAACTTCTGGAAAAATACGACATTAAACTGATGTATCTTTATATTAACACGCCAAACGGCCGTTTTATGGATACAAGGGAAATTGATGCAGACAGTCTGACAGACTATGTGGTAGGGGATACCAGCAGTGCCACCATAGGCAGTGTAACGGTGGAAGAGTACGAGGAGTTCTTTGCCAATAATTTGACGAAAGCGGAGCAAGTGATACATATTTCTGTTGCGGGCAGTGCCTCAAACAGTTATGATGTTGCTATGAGAGCCGCGAAAGGATTTGACCATGTAAAGGTGGTGGATTCCGGGCAAATTTCCGGCGGGGAAGGCATTCTCGTTTTACATGCCGCAAAATTGGCAAAAGAGGGTGTGTCTGCTGAGAAAATTTACGAGGAAGTAGAACGGATAAAGGAAAACGTTAATACCAAATTTATCTTACCCAGTGCCAATCTTTTACATCAGAATGACAAGGTTCGGGATTTTACGTTGAATTTGTGTAAAATGTTTGAACTGCATCCTTGTGTTTCCATGCGGCAGGGAAAACTGATTTTGCGGAGCGTGCATACAGGTAATATGCAAAAAGTATGGAGACAGATAATCCACCGGACCTTCCGCAATAAGAAAAGAATTCGGCGTGACATAGTATTTATCACTTATGTAGGTTGCAATTTGTGGCAACAAGAGTATATCAAAAGGGAAATCCAAAAATGTATTCCCTTTAAGCGGGTGATTATGCAAAAGGCATCCTTCTCCAATGCCTGTATGACAGGTATGGAAAGCGTAGGAATTGCATATTTTACAATACCGAAAAAATAAAAATATGAAGGAAAGGAAAAACTATGGCAAAAAAAGAACTGGCAGAAGACAAAAGAGGAATCAGGGCCGGTAAGCATGAGCATGATTGGTATAAATTGGACTTGTCTGCCATAGTTTATCCTACGTTGCAGAGACGGGATTTTTCTTCCGTATACCGTTTGGCATTGCTTTTAAAAGAAGATATCGATCCGGAACTTTTACAAAAGGCTGTGGATTTGGCACTGCCAAGATTTCCGACGTATAAGGCCGCCATCCGCAAGGGGGTGTTCTGGCGCTATCTGGAGCCCAATAACAGACCGGGGCCTTTCGTGCAAAAGGATATCAAGAATCCCTGTATGCCCATGCCCTTCAAGGCAAATAACCGGTATTTAATCCGCTTTTACTATTATGGAAAGAGGATTGCTTTGGAAGCCCATCATTCCCTGGGAGACGGTACGGGCGGTATGTGTGTGCTGCTTACGGTAACAGCTACCTATCTGCGTCTCAAAGGTTATGAGATTGAAAATGGTGGTTTTGTAAAAGATATTAATGAAAAGCCTGGTCCGGGAGAATTGGAAGATGCATACATGAAGTATGCCAATGCAAGGGTATGCCCGCCCCGTCCCAGTGAAAAGGCTTACCGCGTGGGCGGGACAAAGGAGCCTTTTTACACCTTAAATATGGTGGAGGGGATTATGTCTGCCTCTAAGGTGATGGAGGTGGCGAAGAAATATAATGCTACCATTACAGAGTATTTAAATGCAGTGCTTCTGTATGCCCTGATGCAAAAACAGGAATCGGAGTGGCATTTCAGATTAAGACCCATATCCATAGCCATGCCTGTGAATCTGCGTCGTTTTTTTCCTTCGGAAACCTTGCGTAATTTTATTACCATGATTTACCCGAGTATTGACCCGAGACTGGGAGAATATACTTTTGAAGAAATCGTGACTCATGTGCATCATTACATGAGATATTATATTAATGAAAAGACCTTGCGTGGAGATATTACCACCAATGCAAGAACACAGTCCAATTCTCTTATCAGGGTAGTGCCCTTGTTTCTGAAGGATTTTGTGGTAAGCCGTTTTTATGCAGCGGTACAGGATAAACATTCTTCCGCAGGCCTTACCAATATGGGCGTTTTGAAGGTGCCGGAGAGCATGAAACCCCATATCCACCGGTTTGACATCTGTATGGGACAGCCGTTTTCCACCAGAACAAACTGTGCCATTATCAGCTATGAAGATATTTTGACCATTACTTTTGGCAGCAGTATTGTGGAGGCGGATGTGGAAAGAAATTTCTTCCGCAAGCTGGTACAGGATGGTATCCATGTAAAAATAGAAAGTAACAGAGAAAGGGAGGAGTAGAGTATGTCATATTGCGTGAATTGCGGTGTGGAGCTGGCAAATGAATTAAAAGATTGTCCGCTTTGCAATACACCGGTTTATCACCCCGGTGCGCCGGAAAAGGAATATGAACATCCGGCTTTTCCAAAAGAAAAAGGTCTGGCGGAACCCATCCGCAAGCAGGACGTAGGCCTTTTGATTACGGTGATTGCAGTGGTGACGGCAATTACCTGTGTAGTGCTGAATATATGTGCCTATGACAGTTATCCGTGGTCGATTTCTATTGTAGGAGCCTGTGCACTCTTATGGGTTATGCTGATTCCGGCAACCCTGCCACTGAAATTTCCGGTGTATGTGTATTTGTTCTTAGACGGTGTAATGCTTTCGGTTTATCTGTTTATGCTTACCTATATGACCCCGGATAAAGTCTGGTTCTTCCGGTTGGGATTGCCCTTTACCGTACTTCTTACAATCATTGCAGAAGTATTTGCGTTTTGTGTAAAAAAGGTTGCAAAAGGATTCTTGCCGGTGGCGTTATATACCATTACAACCATTGGCTTGATTTGTATGGGATTGGAAATCCTGATTGATTATATGTTGGTGCGGAAAGTTACTTTGACCTGGGCAGCTATTGTGCTGACAGTATGCGTGATTATTGATGCAACCATTGTGACATTATTATCGGTGAAGCGTTTCCGGAATGCCATCCGGAAAAGGTTACATTTCTGATTTTGAAATTCATAGATGAGTGGGGACGATTTTAATGAAAAAGACAAAGGATAAAATTAAACGTTTTGATTTTGCCAAAAAGCCGCACAGACCTTGGTTTTTAATTAAGGCGGCAAAGTGGATTATCAGTGTGCCGGATTTGAAGAAGAGAAACTATAAATTGGAGAAAATCGGTATGGAGGACGTGGAAGGAAAGCCCTATCTGCTTTTGGTAACTCATTCCTCCATGGTGGATTTTAATCTGATGTTAATGGCAGCAGGTTCTCAGCCGGTAAACAATGTTATGACCCTGGAGGGCTTTCGGGATTACACGGAGATTCTCATGCGCCATCTGGGCGTTTTGGGAACGAGAAAGTTTATTACAGATATTCACTTAGTCAAGAATATGAAATACTGTATTGATAAACTGCAGAGTATTTTCTGTTTGTTTCCGGAAGCGAGATATTCCCTGGACGGATGTACCTCTTATTTGCCGGATTCCCTGGGAAAGACGGTAAAACTTTTAAAGGTGCCGGTAGTGGTGCTCCGCATTCATGGTAACTTTATCACCTGTCCCCAGTGGAATAAGAAAAATAAAAAGACCCATGTGGAAGCAGAACTGGTGCGGATTGTCACTGCAGAAGAAGCAAAGACTCTTTCCGTGGATGAGATTAACAAACGGATTCGGGAAAATTTTGAATATGATGATTTCAAGTGGCAGTGGGATAACAAGATTAAAATCGACGATCCCGGCCGTGCAGACGGTTTGCACTCTTTGCTTTACAAGTGTGCCTCTTGTGAGACCGAAGGAAAGATGCAATCCAAGGGCACAAGCCTTTGGTGTGAGCACTGCGGTAAGACCTGGGAGATGGGCGAGTACGGCAGACTGGAAGCCAAAGAGGGAGATACCATTTTCCCCCATATTCCCGATTGGAGCAATTGGGAGAGAGAATGTGTGCGCAAGGAGATTGAGGAAGGCACATATTATTTTGAGGATGATGTGGAGGTATACACCCTTCCCAATACAAAATTTTACAAGCAGGGCACGGGTAAGTTCATCCAGACTCCTACAGAGACAAAACTTATATGCAATTATTACGGAGAGGATTACACCCTGGTACGCAGTGCCAAAAATCTGGACAGCATGCACATAGAATATGATTATAAGAAAAAGGGAGATTTGATTGATATATCTATTCCGGATGACAGCTTCTGGTGTTACATGACCAAGAGAGATGTGATTACCAAGATTTCCTTCGCCACAGAAGAGATGCATAAGCTGGCAGTGAAAAAGAATGAAACTGTAAAGGAATAAAATAAGCAAAAACCAAGCCGCTTAAGGACAGAACCTTAAGCGGCTTTTTGTATTGACTATAGGTCAGAGAAAATAATGGCTTTTTCAAGGTCGGCCCGGGAGATTTCCACGTTTACATTCTCTTCCAGGAAATCCAGGATTTCCTGAGGAACGGTATTGGGTTTTACGTAACAGGAACCATAGTCGCTGGTGGCGGTACGGACCTCTGCAAAGTAGATGTAATCCCTAAACGAAAGCATGTCATGGTATTCACCAAAATACAGGTAAGGGAAAATAAGCTCAATCAATTCCCGGTCGGTAATGACCAGCTCTCCGTCTTTGCTTTCCACGGTAACCATTATGTCAGCGTATTGGGTTACAGGAACAGGGCTCTCGTAGTCGGGAGCCTGGGCTCCTTCCATTTCAAAATAGCTTTCGTAACTGCCGTATTCCTGATACATGCTCCGGGACATGTAAGGGGTCAGACTGATAATCTGTTCCGGACTTGAAACGTAAGGGAAATTGCCGGGATATAATTCCTTTAAATATTCCATGGTCCGGGTATAAGTGGAAGGAACAGGAACATTAAAATAATGGGAGCCTTCTGTTTTGGAAGGGAAGGTTATTTCCAAAGACACACTGCTCATAAAGGAGGACAATTCCTCCAAGGTATAATGGTCATTGAAATCCTGATAGAAAGCATCCATCAAAGGTTTTATGTTGTCTGCGGATAGCTGGATACTGGTATGAGAATCCAATAAGTACAAATCAACACTTTGGGGATAGCCTAAAAGACCGGAGGATAGCTTATAGTTTGTGTTCTTGTATCTTTCGGACTCAATAAAGGGTTTCAGGATTTCGTAATCTTTGTCAGAAATGTTATAACGGCGGTAATAGGTATGTCCGTTTTCCAGTTCTACCTTTACATAGTAGGACGAAGAGGTTTCATAGGGTCTGGCATTTTCCCGACCGTTTACGGCAAGGTCAAGGAAATCATAGCAGATATTTTTATCTGTAAGTAAATCATCCTGAGTGACACGCTGCTCTGAGTCATGATAGGAAAAGACAATGGAATCCGGAGCGGAATTTACCACTACAAAATTTTG
>JAZNGC010000051.1:0-19824 GCA_045589155.1 Lachnospiraceae bacterium | reverse complement strand
AAAATTTAGATCTTATTTTGAAATTCTTCAACTGTAACAGACATGGCGGCCCATTCAAACCATGTATCCAGAATCTTCTCATCCGACTCCGTCAAAATACGTTCCTGCAAATGCTGCGGAACACTTCCTTTTTTGTTTAACAGAACAATGATACACTCTGCTTTTCCTTCTGCTTTTCCTTCTGCTTTTCCTTCTTCGCGTTCCTGTTCCAACAGTTCTTCAAACAGCATATATCTCTCCTCCTGTTCCCTGCTTCTTTTTATGTTTTCAACAGTTTGTTGAAGACGATGGATATAACCATCTTTAAAATCCAAACGACTACCAGGTAAATCCGCCTGCACAAATTTCAAAAAGCGTACCAGTTCCTCTGACACCTCATTATCATTTGTTCCGTGGGTACATAAATAAATACTCTGCATTCCGTCTTCCGCCCTAATATTTAAATCTTCCACGCAACGGTTTTCAAATGTATACTGATATTTATTTTCTCCAAAGGGATCAAAATCACAAATAAAAATAACATACGCCTTAGGTAATTCTGAGTATTTCGCACCTACCTGCAACAGTTTCATGTCAATCTGACTATGGTAATATCTTGCTCTTTTGGGCAATACATCTTTTTTAATAGCTTGCATCTCTACATCATAACGGGTATTCTTTTCGTCTTTGGCATAGACATCCAAACGAATCCCTTTAAAACCCGGATGATAAAAAAGATTTCTTTCCGCACTGACTTCCACCCGCTCTATGGGAAATCTCAAAACCATCTCCAAAAATCTGCGACAGTTATCTTCATCACTCATAACTGTACAAAACATAAAATTGTCTTTAATTGTAAGCTCTTGTAGTGTCTTTTTGTTGCTCATATGTTTCCTCCGTATTGCAGAGGAATTCTGTGATGTCATTATAATACGTATATGTATGTTTCGCAATAGCGTTTTTGTTTTTTCGTATTTTAGTATTTTTGTATCCTTTTGAACTGCCGGGTTTTAAAGCAACGGATACATCTGCAAAATCGCCAACATCTTATAGCATCCTCTTGCAAAAAACAGTGCTACCAAAAGCCCCAGTATTACCTTTTCATAACTCGCATTTTTTACTGTAAACAATCTTTCCAGAAAAGCATATGCTGTGATTACAAAGAAGAATGAAACCCAATAAAGCAGAATCATTGAAAAATCCGGCAAAATCAACATTAACACGCCGAGAAAACCGGCTACTATAAATAGAGGCACATACCACTTTTTTATCTCAACACCTTTTTTCTTGCCTATAACATATAAAACCAGCAGTAAAACGATTATTTCTTTCGGAAGCTCCGACAACACCACTAAATCCTGTTCCACATTAAACTGTACCCGAAATGCTGCCCGACCTTCAAACAACCGGTATATTGTGTCTGCGCTGATTGCAGGCATAAAAGCAAAATATATGGTTGTCAACCGGAATAAGGATGCTATATTTCTATTGCCAAAAATCAAAAAAGGACATATAAAAACTAATATTAATGCCAGCATTCCCACAATATCCAAAACCATACTACCTGTGTTTGCGGAAAAAGCATGCCATGTAACTGCCGCCAAAACAATCTGTCCAACCAGCAAGATCGCGGTGCACAAATTCCAATTCCATATTTTCTTCACGAAACTCTCTCCCTTCTTTCTGTTACCATATGGGTAATTTCAATGCGGTAACCAGACTATATACTCCATATATCCACATATATAAAGAGAGCAGTGAAATATATTTTTTATAACTCTCATCTTTTTCTTCTATCCCCTGTGCAAAGGAAACGCTAAGCACAATCCCTATGACCATAAGACCAAATGCCGCCCTGTTGGGAAACGTAGGGGACAAAATCATAGCACCAAATGCCAATATAAAAGTGCTCATGAGAATAATTTGAAATGGCTGTAACCGGTTCCCCACCTGCAAGTAAACAAATACCAGAAGTAACACCAGCAAAAGCGTTGGAAACAGATAGCTTGTTCCCGCCATCAAGAGTTCAAAAAAACGCTCGCTTAAAACTGTAACAAAAGATTTTTCTACCACTGTAGCACTGCGGGCAAAATTTCCGGGGGCTAAAATCAATAAAACACTTCCCACAAAAGAAGATACCGCTCCGAGCCACATCCAAACCGGAGGTTTTCTTTTAAGACCCTTCAGGAAATAAACCATCACAATAATAGCTGTCACAAAGCAGGCCGGTCCCATGTTTTCATTGCTCCATCCGGTCATCAGTCCCAGTGGAATAATCCAAAAATCAATTGCTCTTAATTTTCTTTTTTCCGGTTCTTTTACCTGTCTTATATAGGTCAGCAAAAACAACAATATCCAGTTCGTGGAATACAAATAATTTACAGAGCCCGATTGCCAGAACATGCTCTGCTTTATATCTGTATTTAAACTAATTAACAGGAAAAAAGAGAAACAAAAATACTTAAAATCCTTCTTACCTGCAACACAGCAAATCAAATAGCTCAAGGTAAAAGTGACAATAACGTTGGCAATATTGCAAAAAGCATCTCCACACATTAAAACCAACTGCAGCACCGTATGATTTACACTCCGGCCACCCCAGTTCAGATAATGCCACACCTGTCCTTCTAATATATCTCCTAAATTTTTCAGCGGTTCACCCGTAACTAGATTTGTTGCATACCACAAGTCATCCCGCATAAAGACATATGCCCTATGGAGCATGAATTCCAGTACTATTTCAATTAGTATACAGCCTGCAAGTATGCAATATAATAATTTTTTATCTTCCAGTTTTCTAAGCATTTATGTATCTATCCTTCCGGTCTAAACAACCATTAAATACTTTTTATCTTTGTACTATTTAATCTTTGAATACAACTTCAGGGCATTCTCATAGGTTACCCGTTCCACTTCCTCCGGAGTCACCCCTTTTATAGCAGCAATCTGCTCCACTACATAGGGCAAATACAAAGAGGAATTTCTCTTTCCACGGTTGGGCTCCGGCGCCAGATAAGGACAATCGGTCTCCAGCACAATCCTCTCCAAAGGAACCGCCTCTACAGTTTCCTTTAATTTCTTCCCGTTCTTAAAGGTGATTACTCCGCCAACTCCGATATAGAATCCCATATTCAGGAATTCTCTGGCAGTTTCCTTAGAATAAGAGTAACAATGAATAACTCCGCCTATTTCTCCGGCGTGCTCTTCTTTCATGATTTCTATTGTGTCCTGCGCCGCCTCTCTGGAGTGAATTACTACAGGAAGACCTAATTCCTTTGCCAGACGAAGTTGTCTGCGAAACCATTTTATCTGAATATCTCTTTCCGGTTCGTCCCAATAATAATCCAAACCGATTTCACCTACCGCAACACATTTTGAATCTTTACATTGCTCTGCAAGCCATGCAAAGTTTTCTTCATTCAGTTCAGCCGTATTTCCGGGATGAATGCCAAGTGCACCATAGAAGAAATCATATTGGTTCATCAAATCAATTGTATTTTTACAGGACTCAATGCCTGCTCCGATGTTAACCACACAGCCAATCCCGGATTCCTGCAATTGTCCTATCAGTTCTTCTCTATCTTCGTTAAAAGCCTCATCATCATAATGGGCATGGGTTTCAAAAATCATATTTACTCCTTCATCATTAAATGCTCTGTACAGTTTGACCTTAAAATATATTTATCTTTCTCTTTTAAATACCATTCATGAATTCCCGTATCGCCTGTCCCGAAAAACATTCCCGTTTCAACAGGCAGCTTAAGAAAGGCATGATAAAGCTGGTTAATCATTCCTCCATGGGACACAATTACCACTGTAGCTTCCTTATCATTTTCAGAGATAATTTTCGATAGCATGTATTCAGCACGATAACGGAATTCCAGTTTAGACTCCTGCTCATAAACAGACTCATGCAAGGGCAAGTCCGGAATGCGTGGATACTTCTCCGCCGCTTCTTCCCATGACAGACCAGCTAATAAACCATTATTGAACTCCATTAACTTTTCATCAGTTTCAATGGGAATCTTTACTTCCTCTGATAAATGGGTAGCTGTTTGAAACGCACGTTTTAACGTACTGGCATATATCCTATCCACTTCATAATGTTCCTTCACATATTCCGCCATCGCCTTGGCTTGTGCATGTCCTTTCTCGGTCAGATTAAAATCTGCCCTTCCTTCATGTACATTTAGAATATCCGCTTCCGATTCTCCATGCCGAATAACTAAAATCCTCATTTTATCTCTCCCTGTATATCATACTGACCATCAAAGGTTCTCTTATAACACACAAGATAAGCATACCCTTTTTTCTTCTTTTAGTAAATCCCATTAAGGCTAAAAATAAAAATCACCGGGCTTTCACCCGATGATTTTTATCGTAAAATATTTTTTATTCTACATGATTTAAGAATACAATGTTAACTTGGTTCTGTAATTTACTTTCTGTTCTGATAAGCAATTCCAAATAAACTCTGTCTTTATATTTCTCCAAAAATTCCGGATGAAACACTACCCCATATCCATCACAAACCAATTCATAATCGTCCGCATCCAGCAACAAATGATCCAAAATTATATCTTTGATTGGTGATGTTGCACCATTCATATAGAAGAGTACATCATTCTTACTTTCTGTAGAATAGAATCCGGCACTATTGTTGATTATAGCCCTATAATTTAATACTTCTTGGTCTATATCATCATGCACAGCAACTGTTAACGTATATACTATAGGTTTAGGTCCTTGTTGAAAAACGGAAAACTCATAGATACCATCATCCAAAGTCATCAGATAATCTTTTGACAGTTTCATAACATTTCCGTATTCCAGTTCACATACATCCGCAGAAAGGTATTCCCCGGGTATTTCACGCGCACTAATACTAAAATCGTCATTGTATTTTTTCATTTGTATCCACGCAATTATATTTCCATCAAAACGCGAATCAATCACCCTTACGTCTCTGGGCTGTGATTTAGAAAAATGAATTGTAGAATAATTAAATGTATTCATTTGTTCAGGGTCGCCTTCATATAACCCCTCAACATGGTCGCTGTATATAACATGACTATATATCTCTGGATAAGATTCGTATATAATACCTTCCTTCTCACGCACTTCATTTCCGATATATACATAATTATATTTATCCAGACCGGATGAAACAGTCACTTCGTTTTCCTCTTCCACAATAATTTCCGATTCTGTTTCTGTCTCAATCTCACTTTCAATTTCCGGTTCTGTTTCTGTTTCTATATCTATTTCAGTTTCTTTATCAGCAACCTCTACAGACTCTTTCTCCTGTTCTTCCACCTTGGTTTCCTCAGTGCTACCGGATACTATTTCTCCTGACGTTTCCTTCTCTGCGCCCATACCTGCCACTATCACGCCGGCACCAACACCAACTGCCAACGCCAAAACAACCAATACAACAACAAGAACAGTACTAATTCCTTTCTTTCCACTGACTTCAACCGGCTGTTCCATCTTCGTTCCACATCCGGGACAAAACGCGGATTTATTTTTTACATTTGCTCCACAATTACTACATTTTGCCATTTGTATTCCTCCTTTATTCTTTTGTAATTAAATTAATTATATCTTTTTGCCTTCTTATAGTCCTATGCTGGTAGCATAAACTATATTATCATCTTGCAAACTACCCGAGTAGTGTGTTGACATTTTAAAACTACTGTGGTAGTATGATATTGCAAACTACTCGAGTAGTTTCAAGGAGGTAATGCAATGGCAGAAAAATTATTTGATTCTGAACTTAAGGTTATGGACGTTCTTTGGCGCGAAGGCGACTGTACCGCAAAACATATTTCTGATGTTCTGAAAGAAGAGGTTGGCTGGAATATGAACACTACCTACACTCTGATTAAAAGATGCATCAATAAAGGCGCCATTTTGCGGTCAGAACCTAATTTTACCTGTCATGCACTTGTAGAAAAAGAAGTGGTGCAGGAAGCAGAAACAACTGAACTAATCAATAAAATCTACGATGGTTCAGCAGACAAACTGTTTGCGGCTCTTCTAGGACGCAAAAAACTTTCCAGGGAACAAATTGAAAATCTGAAACAGATGATTGATAATTTAGAACGGGGTGAATGATATGAGCTTATGGCAAATGAGCCTTTCCGGTGGTGCTGTCATCATCGCAGTAACCATAATCCGTGCGGTCTTGATTAACAGATTACCCAAAAAGACTTTCTTATTCTTGTGGAGTCTTGCTTTTATCCGCCTGCTGGTGCCTTTTTCAATACCCTATACATTTAGCTTTTACTCACTTTTTAACACAAACTCTTCACCAGAGGACACCACGGCGCTTTTGACTCTTACAGAACTTTTAACCTCTTCCTCGGAGAACCTAACTGTTTCCCCCTCAATCGGAGGAGTGGCACTTACCGACAAAACATTGTTTTCATGGGACTTACTATGGTTAACAGGTTTCATTGTTTTTATGGTTATTTTTGCAACCTGCTATCTTTTTTGTTTACAAAACTTCAAAACCTCCTTACCCATCTCAACGGATTATGTCCGAAATTGGTTAAGGGAGCATTCTATCAGACGAAATATAAGTGTCAGACAAAGTGACCGCATTTCTTCTCCTTTAACCTACGGTGTCTTACGACCTGTAATTCTCTTGCCCAAAACGGTGGATTTAAACAACAGGCAGCAGCTTGAGTTTATTTTTAAACATGAGTTGGTTCATATCTGCCACTTTGACTTAGTCACCAAATTAATTGCCACCATCACTCTTTGCATACATTGGTTCAATCCTTTTGTGTGGATAATGTATATCCTACTTAACAGAGATTTGGAACTTTCCTGTGACGAAGCAGTGATTCAACAATCGAACAAAGCAACCAGGGCGGACTATGCGCGGACATTAATCAGTATGGAAGAACACCGATCGGTTCCATCCCTTCTATTTAGCAATTTTAGCAAAAATGTAATGGAAGAAAGGATTGTTGCTATTATGAAACCTAAAAAATATACCTTGCTTGGTGCTTTGGGTGCACTTTCACTTGTTGCTATTATTGCCACATGCTTCCTGACATCAGCACAGGCAGCAGAAACGGAAAATACTCCCGACACCGCAGAAGTGTCCAAGGAAGGTTCTACGGAATTCTCTGAGGAAATCGCCTCCGAAGCTGACATTAACGAAATGCTTGCAAACGCTCAGACAGACAAAGAGGAATTGGAAACAGAACCAGAGAAGTTAGACCAAAATCATTCTGAACCGGTTGCCGGAACAGATTCAAATGTGTCATCTTCACTTCTAATGATATGGCCCACAGAGAGCGTTACTCTTTCTCTCACTTTTGGACCTAATGGAGAAAGAGTTCATCCCCTGACTGGTGAAATCATGAAATCAGACCACATCTGTATCAAGGGCGAAAGGGGCGATGATGTTTACGCCGCTATTTCCGGAACCGTAACCGAAGCTGCTTATGTTTCCTCATACGGAAATCATATTGTTATCACAAATGCTGATGGAATTACAACCATCTATGCACACTTGCAGGACATTTCAGTTGCTGTTGGTGACACTGTAACTGCCGGTGACTTAATCGGCACACTGGGTGCCACCGGACTGGCTACCGGTCCAAACCTGGCTTTCAGTGTTGTGGAAAACGGAACTGCTGTTGATCCTATGAGTTATTTTAAATAACCATTGATTAAAAAAACGAAGAAGGTCGGAGATTTGATTCTCCGGCCTTCTTTATGTTTACTACCTTTATCTGAAACTATGTTTCGTTATATCTGCTCATTTTGACGATGCACACTTGCCTCTTCATATTTATCCATGAAATCGGCTCCGAGGCGGATTGTCTCTTTTGCGAAATATATTCCCGTCACATCTGTAAACACAGAAATGGCCAAATCAAAAAACTGCTCTCCCAGACAGTTAAACACCTCCATGGGCACCAACTTGTCCAGAACCAGATTGTCAGGAAAGATTTCTTCATAATCCAGCTCGTCACGGGGATGGGGTTTAATGCACACTTGTGCGTCTTTTCCGTATTGCTCTAACAAATCACGAAAAATCTGTTTTCTGGTCTCAAAATCACAAAGCTGTTCTGTCAGAATCAAATAATTTTTCTGTCCCTGCTTCAGATTGCTTATATTACCCAGCAATTTATCTTTATCTTTCACAAAGACACTGATGATAATCTCTTTTTCCTCCTGCGTAAGCCTTGCAAACAAATCAGCACGGGGAACTACTTTATGTTTTTTAATCGGATATAAAATTCCCTCCATGGAGTTAATTTCCATATCAATACAATATTTTCCGTATCCGTTCTGGATAAAGATCAGATTTAAAGCGGAAAGAAATGCTTTTATCTTAAAGTGTGCCCGGTTATCATAACGGGCTCCGTCAAAATATACCAGACTGTTGAGTCCATCCTCTAATGCATGATAACGGATACGGTTTGCACTGAGATAATAGCCGATAGGATCTGAATCACAAAAGATATAAATCTCCTTATATTCTTTAAAATCCACCGGAACATACGGTGCCTGAAGCTTTGCAAATTTCTTTGTAAAGATAATTCTGTTTACAGTGTTTTTCACAAAATTATTATAGTCTTTTTTATACTTATCCAGTTCCTTGAAAAACCAAAAAGGCTTCTCATCATACTCCACCACTTCTTCAAACAGATTCTGTGCTTCCAAACGTCCCTTCAAATCAGCAAAATTACTGGACATTTTACTAAGCACCAGGGTTGCCTTTCCCTGTTCCTCTTTGGGCAACGCAAACTCTTTTAACAAAGTAACATATACATGATAATAGGTATGACACACATATATTCGGGATTTAAACATTTTTATCTCCTATTTGCCTTCCGGCCTTTTATAACTTTCCTAAATTATATCCTTTTTCCCTTTGGTACGCAATAAACGATACATCAAAATCCTTCTGCTAAAGGATATAAATATTATAGATTTTGTATTTTAAAGATACTATAATTATATCAGATATGCCGGAAAAGTCATACAACGAAAGGAGCTCTTTTATGAAGAATACACGGATTGAAAATAATCAAATATTCTTTTCCAGAAGTGGCGAACTTGTAAAAATCTCATCCTGCGCGGATAACGCTATCCGTTTTCAGGCATTCCCCGGAGGCAAGGTCATCGATGAAGATTACACCTTAATCCCCGGCGTGGGAAATGCAATTATTGAAGAGCATGAACATCACGTTATCATGCAATGCAGCGATCTTCGTCTGGAACTTTGGGAAAATGGAAAAGTCACCTTCTATCGTGGAGCCCAAAAAATCTTGGAAGAAAAACCGGAAATGACCTTTGGTTTCGGAATCCGCAATTATGAAAACAAAGGCAGTGACCGTTGGAATGCCCGGGTTACCTTTGAACCTAATGAAGGAGAGCACTTCTTTGGTCTGGGACACAGCTGGGATAATGAGTTTGATTTAAAAGGATGTACCATTGACATCAGACACATTAATGCAAAATGTACCATCCCCTATGTATACTCTTCCCTTGGATACGGTTTCTTATGGAACATTCCCTCTCCCGGACTGGCAGAACTTTCCAATAACAGAACCCGTTTTACAAGCGACTGCTGCCATGCTATCGATTACATAGTCATCAGCGGTTCCCCCAAAGAAGTCTGCTCTACTCTTGCAGATTTAACCGGTCATGCACCCGAAATGCCGGATTGGGCAACCGGTTTCTGGCAGAGCAGACTCCGCTATGAAACTCAGGACGAGCTTCTGGAGGTTGCCAGAAAATATAAAGAGCATAACATTCCTGTTTCCGCCATTATTGTTGACTACTTCCACTGGACCGAGCAGGGGGACTACAAATTTGACCCCAAATACTGGCCGGACGTAAAAGCAATGGCCAATGAAATACATGATATGGGCACTAAACTGATTGTATCCATGTGGCCTACCATTAACGAAAAAAGTGAGAACTATCAGTATATGTCCGAAAACAATATGCTGATGAGAACTTCCCGTGGTTCGGACCGTGTCTTCAATTTCTATGGCTGGCAGGCAGAAATCGATGTGACCAACCCTGCTACCAGAGAATATGTGTGGAGCAAATTAAAAGAGAACTATATCGATAACGGTGTGGATGCCCTGTGGTTCGATGAGGCAGAACCGGAAGTCCATCCAGAACAGTTCGACAACTTGATTTGGCACAAAGGCAGAGCGGATATGGTGGCACTGCTCTATCCCTACTATTATTCCCAAATGGCATATGACGGTTTTAAATCCATGGGCAGGGACGACATTATTACCCTGACCAGATGTGCTTATCTGGGTAGCCAGAAATACGCATCCCTTGTTTGGTCCGGCGACATTCCCTCCACATTTGAAAGTCTTTCCCATCAGGTAAAAGCCGGTCTTAATATGTCAATGTGCGGTATTCCCTGGTGGAATACAGATATTGGCGGTTTTTACGGAGCTGACATCGAAAGCGATTACTTCAAAGAACTGATTGTCCGCTGGTTCCAATATGGTGTATTCAGCCCGGTTATGCGTCTTCACGGTTCCCGTACAAAACATGGTGAGAGAAGTAATCTGATTGAGCCCAGCGGTGATCCCAATGAATTGTGGAGCTTTGGAGAAAAGAACTTTGAAATCTTAAAAGACCTGGTACTTTTCCGTGAGCGGCTGCGTCCTTATATTAAAGAGCAAATGAACATTGCTTCCGAAAAAGGATATCCCGTTATGCGTCCCATGTTTTTTGAATATCCCGATGACGAAGTATGCTACACATTAGGCGAACAATACATGTTTGGTGACGATATCATTTTTGCTCCCATTGTAAATCAGGGACAAACAGATAAGGAAGTTTACATTCCGGATGGCGAATGGGTGCTTTTGAAAGACAGAAAAACCTACACCAAAGGAACATATAATATTCACGCAGAGATTGATGAATTTATTGCCTTTGTCCGTGCAGGTTCCGACTTACTGAAAACATTATAATATGATTTAAAAGAGCGATGGCCTGCCCCGGCAGACTATCGCTCTTTGTATTACTATTTTACACTATAAAGATTTACTACCTCCTCCATTTTTCCGCCTACAAGTTCTCCGTCAGCCAGTCTGCGGAACTGTGTGAAGAATTTCCATGCATTTTCACAATTCAGATGGCGCATCTCATGAGACTGATTACTTGCACTGCCAAAAACACTATAGCAACAACCGTTCTCACTTTCAAACAGATGCATAGTCAAAACACTGCCTCTGTTTTTATCCTCCGCCTTGCAGATTACGTCACCATCAATTCCCCAAATAGGATTTACCCAGTTTTCTCTATCCTCGAATTTCACATCGTAATTGCACTTCGTTTTATTAACTTCTAATACATATTTCATACGATTGGTGCATTTTGCTTCCTGGAAGGGTAATTCCGGCAAGGGAGTCAACTCACCACCCACATAAAATACCGGCAAAACCGTATCTCTGTTAATATTCTCCACGGGCTGTCCATATGCATTGAGTCCCACATCGAAGGTTGCGTCCATAGGTGCAACCGCAGCAAAGACCTTCGGGTACTCTTGGAATAAATCCCATGACTTACAACCACCCATGGAAAATCCTGTGGCGTAAATCCTCTCCTCATCAATTGGGTACTTCTCTTTCAAATGAGAAAGAAGTGCCATCATCTCTGTAGCTGTGCTGTTTAAATGATTTTCTATACTTACCAAAAGGAAATCGTATTTTGCTACTACCAAATGCCAATCCGACAAGGCCACCATACACATGGCAGAGTCTCCGCCACCGTGGAAACACAAAACCAAGGGAATCTTTTCACCTTTTTCCATAATGGCTTTGTTATAGTACGACACATAACCAATCTTATGCGCTTTGGTATTGCTATCATCACCCCGGTTATCCGGTGCAGTAGGCACTACAACATAATCCGGTTCTATCGCCATTCCCATGGCTTCGAAATCTGCTTCCACATCCAGATAGCCTACCATTCTACGGTACTTTTTAATGAAGGTCTTAAAATCTGCTACGTAGTCCGCCTTTTCCTTAACCAACACAGAATCTAAACCGTCTGCTAATGCATCGTTTATGTCAGAACCATTGCCCACGGAAATCACTGGAATATCTCTCCTTTGAGGAGCCGGAACCACGCTTAATCCTTCCAAGATACAAACGACAGGTGTGATATCACCCTTTCCATATAAGCCATCACCTTCTATGGTCTTCAGGCAATTCTTTGCGATATAATCTGCAGAACTGCCAAAACCATAGAGATAGCTTCTAAGTAGGGCACCTCTGATATATAAATCTCCCCAATTTCCGGTAAAACGGTCTCTGGATTTTACAACACCATCTTCATAATACTGACCAATTTTTGTCTCCGAAATAATACTTGCAAATAAATCTTCCGGTGCCTTCTCCCAACCTCCTTCATTTGTGGGATAGATAAACACCACACTTCCGCCATACTGCTTGGCAATCTCGGAAAGGCCGCTCTCATCCGCAAATTGCTTTGCACCTTCCAATGTTTTCTTCTCTTCTTCAAACACCAATAAATATGGTGTCATGAAACCATAATTAATCACATCTACCGGCAAGTCACATTTAGGTATGTACACCTTTACCCCAAATTTCTCAAACCGGTTTTCCCATATTTTGCTACCATCACTTAATGAAATGATCTGTGGCATTTGTTTCATATTAATTTCTCCCTTCCCCGTACTCTTTTAAAGTCATTATATCCCAAATCTTATATATGTTCAAATCAACTTATGTTCATTAGCGGGAAGGTATTTTTATTATTCAAAAATTTTCTGTCCGTGCGCAAACAACAAATCGTTTAACTGTGCCATATCATATCCACTCTTTAATGCAAATAAGATATAAGCATCCCTTTCGTCACGTGGGTATAGAGTCCTAACC
Organism: Lachnospiraceae bacterium; assembly: GCA_045589155.1. GTDB lineage: Bacteria > Bacillota > Clostridia > Lachnospirales > Lachnospiraceae > Acetatifactor. The sequence goes on along the minus strand of JAZNGC010000051.1, from coordinate 6,937 downwards.
TTACCATACCTGAGTACTTCTTGTGTTTCTTCAATTGTCAGCGGAAAACCCACACATATTTGAATCAGTTTATCCCTTGACGCCTTCTTTGTATCATCCCGGAACAGTTCATATCCATAATTACTCTCTGTCATCTTCGCCCGTCTGAAAACATCACTTTTTTCCAACTTATATTTTTCTAATAACCGGCGCAAATATTCTGACAGTGACAACTCCAACATCTCTCCCTGATTCTTTGTTACAAATTCATCTATGTCACTGGCATTTTTTAATTCGTTCATCAGTTGTTCGGTTGTCTTCTTCATGCTTTGGACCTCTCTTTTGTCATTTGTCACTTTCATAATTGTACTATTTTACAAAAAAGCAGTCTTGTGCCACCAGCATAATATAGGTTTTGTATCTTTCTTTCCACATAAAAACAGGTGGGATTTTATCACAAAATCCCACCTACTCGAATAGCTCCAATTTATGTTCATAAAGCAAATCATTCAATTCTTCCAAAGTAAATCCCCTGTTCAGCGCAAACAATATGTAGGCATCCCGCTGATCACGGGGATATAAAGGCCTTACCTTACCATAGCGTAATACTTTTTGGGTTTCCTCTATGGTTAAAGGAAATCCCACACAAATACGGATTAGTTTGTCTCTGGAGGCCTTTTTTTCATCATTACGGAACAGTTCATATCCATAAGTATTATCTGACATACCTGCTCTACGGAACACTTCACTTTTATCTACACCATACTTTTCCAACAGTTCCCTCAAGTATGCGGAAAGAGACAATTCGTTTAATTCTTCTATATTATCATTTATAAACTTATCCACATCGCCGGTGCTTTTCAACTCATTTATTAACACTTCCGTTGTCTTTTGCATATCGCAATCGTCTCCTCTACTTAAAAATAGGACAAATTAATAATCCTGCACATTACCTTCTTCCCGTTCTCTGTAGTTACAATAATAGGCATGTTTTCCAAGTCACCATATTTACTGAAAAACGTCTCTTGAAATATCACTCCAAAACCGCCGTCCACCAACTGATAATCGCCTTTTTCTAAGATAATATCATTCATTTGTATTTCCTTTATGGGATAAGGCGTGTTATTTATGTAAAACACCACATCATTTTGACTTTCCCGTGAATAATACGCGATATTATTCATTATCTGTACACGGAAATTATCCACCTCTTCATCTTTTCCATGGACAATCAGGTAAAACGCATAGTCTTTACCATCTGTATCGATGTGAACAGTATACATTCCCGGTTCCATTTCTTTTAAATATTCCTTAGAAAGGGAAAACACATTCTCAAACTCCCGTTTGTAATCATTAGGTGTTAACACAACCTTTTCCCCATCTGACGCTGTTTCCTCCAGATAAGGGTAGTAGTATACCCATTCTATCTTAGTCCCTTCTAATTCATTATCAGAAAAAACAATATCTCTGGGATACGCTTTCAAAAAACGCAGGGCCGGATAGAGATTCCCTATGGCACACTCCTGGTACTTCGAATACATACCGGAATCATTGTCCTCAAAACCATTCACACAATACAATTCTGCTTTTGTATTTTGAATAAGTTCAACTTTTTCCCGTACTTCCTCTCCAATAGAGACATAATTGTATTTCATTGGGAGCTCACTCTCTGCCTGAATCTCCGTTTCAGTTTGGGTTTCTGATACAACCTGAGTTTCTTCTGTTTGCTGTGATTCCTGCATGGTAGCTTGCGAAGTTTCCATAACGGCATCTGAATTCTCAATGTCATCACTACCTACTTTTACAAGCAGATGTAACAACATTGCTGTACACACCATTACTGACGCGATTGCTATCGGTAGCAACAACCGTTTCTTTTTATTCAACTGTTCTATATTCTGCAATAACACGGTTGTGTTTGCGTACCTTTTTTCAGGGTCAAACATGGTTGCCTTGTCAATTATCTTCTTTGCTCTGACACGGTAGTCCGACCGAATATTGGCATGGGATAACAGTTCCGAAAAAACAATTCCCCAAGAATAAATATCGCTTCGCATATCTGTCTGCATAAAACCAAAGTGCTCAGGCGATGCATACTCCTTGGTACCCATCATAACCGTATCACGTTCCTGTTCTTCTTTATATTCTCTTGCCGCATCAAAGTCTATGAGCTTCACTCTTCCATCCGACATTACTATAACGTTTTCCGGTTTAATGTCACGATGGATAATTGGGGGAGTGGCATGGTGTAACACTTGCAACGCCATACAAATCTGCCGGCCAATCTCCGTTACTTCCTTTTCGGAAAGTAAATTTTTCTTCTCCAATATTTCCTGTAAGGTCTCACCGGGTACATACTCCTCTAAAAGAAAGGCTACTCCCATTTCTTCCCACACACCATAAACCTTCGGAAAAAAGACGGACTCGAGGTCCCTAACCTGCTCATAACTTCCTATCCCCTGTCTGTCCGCATATTTTTTCAACACTGCCAATTCTCCCGTTTCTTTTACAGAAACAAGACTAACCGTGGTTTTTTCCGATTCTGAAATTGTAGTAATTATCTCCAAATCCTGCAGAGATAGATTCTTCGGTATCATATAGGAATTCCTTTCGCATTGATAAATATATTATAGAAGAAATTCAAGGAAAAGGACAGAAGAAATATCGTTTATTTACTATATCCAATCCCAGGAATTGAGATGTTTGGAGATATAGTCCGCTACTTGCCATGCATATCCTTCTCTAACAGATACATCCATATCAAGCATCTCCAGATTATGTTCTGCCAAAAAAGCAAGTCTGCGTTCAACCGCTTCTTCATCTTGCTCAATCCGGCGAAGGAAACGGGGTAATATCCAAATCTCTTCCAGCGAATCCATTAATATATAATCTAAGGTTTGAAATTCTTCAGATACACCTTCTTCCGCCGGAATCCGTTTTACTTTCTTAAAGTTCATTTTTTCTTCTTTCTGAAAATTATGAAAATGATTTAAAAATTCTCCTGTTATGTTACCCTCTACATCCGGTATAACAGCATTCATCTCAAAGGTTTCCTCATAATACCGTATCTCACCATTGACATCTCCATATTTTTTTCGAAACAGAATGGTATTGCTCACTAAATCTATATAAAAGATTTCGCCACCATTCAAAGCAGCACATTCCGCCTCGTCACTTGTAATATTTCGTGCATTTGATTTGTATTCATCGTTCAAAAAGAAAAACAAGCGGATATTCTGTTTTCTGTAAAACTCATTCTTTTCCCACAGTTCTTTAAAATTCCTGGTTTTTCCATCCAAATAAACATATCCCACAATTCCGGCTTTGGTTTCAAACAAAATCGGCATCAGCTTCGTTTCCTGTTCTTCCTTCACAATAACATTTGAGAAATCTGCATTTTTTGCAATTTGAAATAATGCCTTTCTACAAAAGTACTTCCGTTTTCCCGCCTTTGTTTGCAGTTCCATAGTTGTCCGGCATTCCTGTCTCTTGAAATGTCTGAAATAAGGCTGAATAACAGCTCCTGCACATAAAGTCATTCTCTGTCCGCAATCCGGGCACAGCAGTTCTCCTGCCTGACTGGCTTCTCTGACATCATGTCTTACCGTCTCGATATACTGACCTTTTGAATCAACCAATTCAAAAGCACATATGGATTTGTCCTGATAAATCACGCTTAATCTCTCACTCATTTTTTACCCTCTATGGCAACTTCATCACACAGTTTCAGCCTAAATGAAAAAAAGCCCCGACACCGTCTATGCAGTGCTGAAGCCTTTGAGTGCGCCTCCAGGGGCTCGAACCCTGGACACCCTGATTAAGAGTCAGGTGCTCTACCAACTGAGCTAGAGGCGCTTATATATGAAGCGTCTTTTACAACGCAAAAGTTATTATATTACATAGTCTTTTCTTTTGCAAGCCCTTTTTTACAAAATTTCAAAAAGTTTCTACACATACGACATTTTCTTGTTTTCACATTCCTTGCAATATCCATAGAGCTCCAATTTATGACCGGTTACAACGAAATCTCCGGCGTCACTGTCCAAATGAATATGCTCAAAAGGACAAGAGGGAAGTGCCACTCTTCTGTGACATACCAAACACAAGGCGTAATGAGTGTGACCACCTTTATTCCACTCATAAACCACCGTTCCGTCACTCATAAGCGTTGACTTAATCACAAACCCTTTCTCTTCAAAAGCAGCCAAAATGCGATAGATTGTAGAAAGAGCATATCCTGCGTTTCCGTCCTGCTCTATCCGCTGATAAATTTCAGCTGCGCTCAAAGGTTCTATCGCCTCTGCAAGCACATGATACACATCCTTGCGCTGTTTTGTCCACTTAACTCCGGTGGGATATGAAATTGTTTCATTGCATACATGTCCCTGCATAACATTCTCCCTTTTCTGTTTGTTCAAAAAACACTTAGAATGAAATTCCAAGAAGGTCTAAAACAATACCTACTACTACACCTATACCATACAAAATTCCAACTATCTTGAAAATCTCTCTTTTATCAGCATTTGACCGGAATAACACAAGTACACCCACACCTGCATTTACCAAAAGTCCGGACATCATTGCACCAAGGCTCATCGCCTCCTGTACATAAAGACTGGTGATTACCACGGAAGACGCACAATTGGGAATCAAACCCACAAGGCCCGCAAGCAAAGATCCTATAATAGGGCTGTTAAGCAGGAATTCCTCCAATACTTCTTCACCGCCATTGTGCAAAATCAGGTTTAAAACAAATGTGGTAATAATGATAAAAACTGTAATCTTCAACGTGTGAATCAGGGAAGATAACCAAACATTATTACCTTCTCCGCAGTGACAGTTTTCATGCTCACATATCTCATGGATGTGATCATGTTCCTCTTCCTTTTTGGGAAGAATGAAATCAATGGCCACACCTGCCGCCATACCTATCACTACTTTTGCGGCAAGAATTTTACCTACCGTAGAAATAGGAACAGAAGCTGACAACATAATAGGAAGCATCTCATCAGATGTGGACAAATAAATAGCTATCAAAGTACCTAACGTAATAACCCGGCCTGCATATAAACTAGAGGCTGCTGCAGAAAATCCGCACTGGGGAACCACTCCCAGCACACTGCCGATAACAGGACCAAAATGTCCACTCTTTTGCACAACAACCTGTGCTTTCTTTCCCGCCTTGTGTTCCAACCACTCCATAAGCAAATATGTTAAGAACAAAAAAGGTACAATTTTTATACTATCCAATAAAGTATGTTCAATAATTTCCAGCATAAAGTTCCTCCTAATTTACACCAAAAGAAAATGCAAATGCTAAGCATTTGCATTTAGAAATATATAACATCATTTCTTTCTTGTCAATGGTTTCAATTACATTTCCTCACAAACTTGGAAGATGTAGAACTTTAAGTAATAGGACTGGTCTGCCGTCCAAAGAATGGGATGGTCGCATGCCTGTGTGCGGAACTCTACCTGACGCAGCCTCTTGTGTGCTCCTCTTGCCGCCTCCTGAATAGTTTTCTTAAACAAATCAGGGTCCATGAAATGGGAACAGGAACAGGTTGCCAGATAGCCTCCCTCTTTTACAAGTTTAAGTCCACGTAAATTAATTTCACGGTAGCCCTTTACCGCATTTTTAATGGAACTTCTGGATTTGGTAAAAGCAGGCGGGTCCAAAATAACCACATCAAACTTCTCCCCCTTTTCCTCCAGCTCCGGTAATAAATCAAATACATCCGCACAAATAAACTTTACTTTTTCTTCCAGACCATTGAGCCTTGCATTCTCCCTGGCCTGCTCTACGCCCAGTTCAGACGCATCCACGCCAAGTACACTCTCTGCTCCCGCTATGCCCGCATTCAGGGCAAAGGAGCCTGTATGGGTAAAGCAGTCCAGGACCTTCTTATCTTTACACAATTTCTGGATGGCTGCACGATTATTTTTCTGGTCCAGGAAAAATCCGGTTTTCTGACCGTCTTCCACATCCACCATGTAATGCACGCCATTCTCCACTATTTCCACCTTTGTATCAAAGGGCTCTCCGATAAAACCTTTTACCCTCTCCATGCCCTCTTGAAGACGTACCTTTGCATCGCTTCTCTCGTATATACCGCGAATCTGCACGCCATCCTCAGCCAACACTTCTTTCAAACATTTTAATATAATAGGTTTCAGTTTATCGATACCAAGTGCCAAAGACTCTACCACCAGCACATCAGAGAACTTGTCTACCACAATGCCGGGCAGAAAATCCGCTTCACCAAAAATAATTCTGCAACTGGAAGTATCGATGGTCTGCTTCCGGTACTCCCACGCATTCTTTACACGCACGCGGATAAACGCTTCATCAATTACTGCATCCTTTTTTCTGGATAACAAACGGATGGTAATCTTGGACTTTCTGTTTATAAATCCATACCCCATAAAGTAACCGTCAAAGTCCTGCACCGCAACGATATCTCCATCCTCGAAACTACCCATGATACTGTCTATCTCATTATCATATACCCAGGCTCCTCCCGCCTTAATGGTACGTCCTTCGCCCTTTTTCAACGTAACGATTGTGTTAAACATTCTTTTTTGTCCTTTCTATATTAGGTAACTTTTCTTTCATTTCTAAATCTCTTTTCTATTTTACTTCTCTTTACCTTAACTTTCCACAACTAGTTGTAAAAATCTTGACTTTCTCTATCCTGTAGTGTATTATCTTACTGTTGCAAGCAATGCTTGATTCATATAACGATGCGTGGCTCAGTTTGGTAGAGCGCTACGTTCGGGACGTAGAGGTCGCAGGTTCAAATCCTGTCGCATCGAGTAAAAAAAGGTTTTTACCCTTTAGGGTAGAAACCTTTTTTCTTTGTCACACTATTTGAACTTGTAATACGCTATGTATCGCCTGGGACGTAAAGTCGCTGTGCACCGTAAGGTACGCATGTTCAATATCCTGTTATTCTTC
>JAZNGC010000050.1:0-12521 GCA_045589155.1 Lachnospiraceae bacterium | reverse complement strand
ACCTGTCCCTCCCGATTGAACAACAATCCCCTGGTGAATCAGGGACAGGAGCAGGGATATGTGCAGATGGACGGACAGGAAGTTTACAAATTTGCAGTGAGCACAGTTCCTGCATCCATTAAAAAGGTGCTTGATAAGGCAGATGTGCAAACAGATGAAATCAAGTATTTTCTGTTACACCAGGCAAATATCAGAATCATTCAATCCGTAGCGAAGAGACTGAAGGTTTCCGAGGACAAATTCCCCTTGGCATTAGACCATTGTGGCAACATGTCTGCGGCAAGCGTTCCCGTGTTATTGGATGAAGTAAATAAGAAAGGAATGCTGAAACGGGGAGACAAAGTGATTCTGTCGGGTTTTGGTGCAGGCTTAAGCTGGGGAACAGCCCTGCTTGAGTGGTAAAACTCTTTGAGGAAAATAGTATTACAGAAACTCTGATGCCCATATATTTAAAAAAAGGCTTGGAGTAACAAATGCTGAATTACATATGGGCGATTATGATTTTAATAGGGATACTGTACGCAACATTGCAAGGCAACATTACGTTAGTGACGGATGCCGCCTTAGACAGTGCAGGCGAGGCAGTATCCCTTTGTATTACTATGGCAGGAATAATGGCTTTGTGGATGGGATTGATGGAAATAGCGGAAAAAACCGGAATTATTGAAGGGATGACAAAGCGGATTCAGCCCTTTTTATCTTTTCTTTTTCCGGCAATTCCAAAAGATCATGTTGCCAGGCAACACATAGCCACTAATTTTATAGCGAATATTTTAGGCTTGGGCTGGGCCTGTACCCCGGCGGGACTCAAAGCCATGGAGGCACTTTCTGATTTGGAGAGAGAACGGGGGAATATAGAGTATATAGAGGAAAAAGGGAAACGCCATGCCAGCGATGAAATGTGTACATTTTTGGTTATGAATATTTCTTCTCTTCAATTGATACCGATTAATATGATTGCATACCGCAGCCAGTACGGTAGCGCCAATCCTACGGCAATTCTGGCACCGTCAATTTTGGCAACGCTAATAAGTACTCTTTTTGCAATTCTCTTTTGTAAAGTAAGCGGCGGTATAAAAAGGAAAAGCGGGACAAAGGAGAAAGGAAGATGGTAAATATTCTTGCTAACCTTTCGGATGTAATTGTTCCTGCGTTGATTTTTTATATTGTGGGAATGGGGATTGCCGCAAAGGTTAACGTATATGAGGAATTTGTGAATGGTGCCAAAAAGGGATTGAAAACAGTAGTGCAGATTATGCCCACTCTAATAGGTTTAATGGTTGCAGTGGGAGTATTGCGTGCCTCCGGGTTTATGACTTTTTTGGGAGGGCTTTTAGGGAAATTTACAGAAGGAATTGGGCTGCCGGCAGACATAATGCCGCTTTTGATTGTTAAAATGTTTTCCTCCTCTGCGGCTACAGGTCTTGTACTGGATACCTTTAAGACGTACGGTACGGACTCTTATGTGGGAATGCTTGTGTCTATACTAATGAGTTGCACGGAAACCATCTTTTATACTATGTCGGTGTATTATCTGGTGGTGAAGGTATCAAAAGCCAGGTGGACATTGGCAGGAGCACTTTTTAGTATGCTGGTTAGTCTGGTTATGAGTATCATCTTGGCGGGTGTGATGACCTGAGAAGAACTGATTATGGTATAAACAACGTTTTTGTGATAAAATGGACAATGATAAAATTCGACCCGGAAAAACCGATGGAGGAAAGAAATGAAATATCCTGATTTTTTGAAAAAAAACGGTACAATCGGATTTGTGGCACCTTCCTTTGGGTGTAGTATAGAACCTTACAGAACAGAGTTTGACCTTGCCTTAAAGAAATTTAAGGAAATGGGCTATGAGTTATTGCTGGGGCCCAATTGTTATGTCAATGACGGAATCGGAATCAGCAGCACACCGGAAAACTGTGGCAAGGAGCTTACGGAATATTATGGACGTGGGGACAATGATGTATTGATTTCCTGCGGCGGTGGGGAACTGATGTGTGAAACCATGGATTATGTGGATTTTGAACAGATAAAGTCTGCACCACCCAAATGGTACATGGGATATTCGGATAACACGAACTTCACGTTTCTGCTGGCAACCATGTGTGATACGGCATCGGTTTACGGACCTTGCGTATCCAGTTTTCACATGGAGACATGGCATCCGGCACTGCAGGACGCATTTGATATCCTTATCGGAGACAGCGTTAAGGTGAATGCTGCCGGTGAGAAGAGTATTACGGTTCATAATTATGACGGCTGGGAAAAAGAATCCTTAAAGTCTGCGGAAAATCCTATTGTAACTTATAATATTACAGAGCCCTTCCAAATGAGAGCCTATGTGGGCGATAAGGAGACAAAAGCTCCTTTGAACTTTGAAGGAAGATTGCTGGGCGGTTGTGTGGACTGTCTGATCAATTTAATCGGAACGAAATATGACAATGTAAAAGCGTTCAATGACCAGTATAAAGAAGAGGGCGTGGTTTGGTTCCTGGAGTGTTGTGATTTGAATGCCATGAGTATACGAAGAGGACTTTGGGCCATGGACCGTGCCGGATGGTTTGAAAATGCCAAGGGATTTATTTTCGGAAGACCCCGTGTCTATGGGGAAGAAATGATGGGATTAGATGCATATACTGCAGTGACCGGTATTTTGGGAAAATATAATGTACCCATTTTACAGGATGTGGATTTGGGGCATCTGCCTCCTATGATGCCAATCATTACGGGTAGCTATGGTAAGATTTCCGGTGCAGACAATAGTGTAAAGGTAGAAATGATCTTAAAATAAACGAAAATGGGAAGATTCTTATATGAATCCTCCCATTTTTAATATAAATAACCAGATTGTCATAGTAAAGGAACTTAAAAAAGTAGTTGCAACTACAGTGCTGGAAGTGAGGGTTCCCTCGTGTCCCATGTTTTTTGCCATGATATAACAGCTTACAGTGGTGGGTGCTCCAAGCATGATTAAGAGGGCTACCAGTTTTTCTGCCCTAAAGTCCAAGTAAATGGCAAGAGGAAGAAAGAGCGCAGGAAGCAACATCAATTTTATGAGGGAGCAAATGAGTGTGGGAATTACCCGTTTTAATGCTTTTGCACCTTCGAAACCGGCACCCAGACCGATAAGGGCCAAAGGAGTGGCAAGTACGGAAACATTATTTATAGTTTTCCCCACAATAGTGGGAAAATCTATGCGGCAAAGTGATACTGCCATTCCCAAAAGGATTCCAAGTATGATGGGATTTGTAGCAATATCCCGTATGGATTTCTTTAAGGAACGTTTATCCAAATGTCTGCCGCCGGGACCGGTAAAGGAAAGAATCAAAACAGCGGCAATATTATACAAAGGGACTGTTCCGATAATCATGAGAGGGGCCATTCCGGAATGACCATATATGTTCTGGATAAAGGCGATGCCCAGAACCGCGGCGCTGCTCCGGTAAGAGGCCTGGATAAATTCCCCGGCAGAATCCCTGTCCCGGTAAAACAGGACGGTGAATACCCAGATAAGAATGATGCTTATAAGGGTGACGAGAAAACAGAACAGTACATATTTGGTGTCCCAAACCTGATAAAAATCAGAGGTGGCAATATCCTTAAAAAGCAAAACCGGAAGAGTGATTTTGTAATTAAAGGAATTTAAAGTTTTTACAAAAGAATCGTCTACCACTTTAAATAATTTTAAAAGATAGCCAAGCACCATTATCAAAAAAACCGGAACGGTGGCATTTAAACTGAATATTAAGTGTTCCATGTGTAGCCTTTCTTTGAAGCATTCTTATGTGGAAAGTATATGTGTTTCAAAATTTGTTGTCAACGTGAAAAAAACATAGAAATTATTTGAAATTCAAGAGGTTTGGGTAGAAAAATAATCTGGAATTGTGTTAAAATATGGTTATGAGAGACGAGATAGTTATTATTTCAATTATTATCATAATATGCACTGTGTTAGGACTTGCAATCCATTTTCTGAGGTGGTTGTGGAGAAGGCGCAGACGTTTTTCTTCGCTGGATGAAATGGAAGGTCATGATTTCGAATATTTTTGCGCCAATCTGTTAGAGCGCAGAGGATTTATCGAGGTGGAAGTGACAAAGGGAAGCGGCGATTATGGTATCGACATCCTGGCTGAAAAGGATGGGGTGACATATGCTATCCAGTGCAAATGTTACTCTGCTCCGGTGGGAGTGAAAGCGGTACAGGAAGCCTATGCAGGCCGTGATTATTATGACAGAATGGTAGGCGCGGTGTTGACAAACCAGTATTTTACCGCTCCGGCAGTAGAGGCGGCAAAAAGATTGAAAATTTTATTATGGGACAGAGGCTATCTTGAGAGAATGATGGAGGAAGAGACGTGAGTATTAAGACAACACTGAATGAAATACTTGTCAGATTATTCAGAAATATTAATACCATAGAAGAACAGGCTGTAAGACAGGGCAGTTTTAAAGACTTGACTGTGAATGATATGCATGTAATGGAAGCCATTGGAATAGGATTTCCGCAGACCATGTCCACTGTGGCAAAATCCCTTATGGTTACCACCGGTACCCTGACAATTGCGGTAAACGGACTGGTTAAAAAGGGATATGTGGACCGGGTACGTAGTGAAGAGGACCGGAGAGTCGTGTTGGTTTCCCTGACAGATAAAGGAAGAAAGGCATACCGCGACCATCAACGTTTTCACGAGGAGATGGTCACGGCGATAATATCAGGTCTTTCTGAAGATGAGCAAAAGATATTGGAGAAATCACTTGGGAATTTAAGCAAATTCTTTTATGACAGAGTGTTTTCCAAGGAATCAAAATCTGAGGGACCACAGTCCAAAAAGAATTGATGGAAACGGTAGTCGCTATAATCCTCCTGCCATAGATTCATGGCTTTTTCTTTAAGGGAAAGGATTTCAAGATAACCAAGGTAATATTTTAAATAGTTGGCGGGTTCTTCGGCGATGTAATCATAGACAGCCCTAGTGGTAGAGGAATCTTTGACGCCGAAGGAAGATAATACGTTATGAATCTCCTCGTAGGAGGCGTTGTCATAGTGAATAGAAATATCCAAGAGAGAATATAGGCACAACTGCATACTGCGGTTGTGCTTTTCTAATTCGTATGCATGAGCCAGCTCTTTTTTGCCCTGTTCATTGGCCAAAGTAATGGCATAATCATAGGAGAGGAATTCCACGTATAATGCCCAACCCTCCTGATATCCGCCGTACCATAAAATCTGCCGGACGGGGTGAGACTGTTTTTGCTGCATGTTTAGGTTATGGTATACAGATTGATACAGATGTCCGGGGTAACCTTCGTGTGCAAGAGTAGTGTATAGCTCCAGGCCACTTGTGGTGGAAAGAGGATTTATGTAAATAACATTGGTCAAAATATCGTCCAAAGGAGGAGTCAGATAAAAGGCCGGTGCACAATAGGGTGCCAGACCGGGACTCACCGTTTTTACAGACGGAGAGGGAAAACAATTGTCTGCATTTTGGTGTGTATCCGGAAGAAGCGGAAAGTCTGCGTGCATTTGTGTGGTCAAATTTTGTAATATGTCAGTGGCATTATCAAAGGGAAACGTGGTGTCGGAACGCATTTGTACCCAGGTGGAGACAGACTCGGGATTAGTCCGGATAAGAGTCTGTAAGGCGGTATACTCTTCTTTCAGGGTAGGATAAAGCAATTCCTTGATTTCTTTTACGGTCCGGGAGCTCCCTGTAGAACTTTTTATGAGGTAAGAATAGTATTCCTGTCCCTCCGGGTAGTTTGCAAGTCCCTTAGGGGTTGTCATCTCGTTTCCCATCAAAAGGAATAAGGAATCGGCAAGTTGTTCATAAGCGGGTTGCATCACGGTACTAAGCAGACGGTCGTTTAAAGAAATATAATATTGTGCTTTTTCAGTAGTGATGATCCCGCTGTCCAGCAACGGTTCCAGACGTTCTGTGAAGGTAGTTTGCAGAAAGTGGGTGTTGGATTCCAATTCATCTAAGGTAAGCAGGGTGGTGCATTGTTCCATAACCTGTTCTAAAGAAGAGTCGGACTGGAGTAAACCGGCGGATTTTTTGTCTGCTTCATAGAGTGCAAGGGAGTCAAAGTATTCATCAGTCTGATCCAATAAAGAAAGATAATCTTTGATATCCTGCTCCGTGCGGAAGGTATATTCCGCCAAAAGAATGGGCAGTTGGGATTGCATGCCGGAGGAGGGAGACAAGGGCTCTTCATAATAGGGAAAAGCGAAACCTGCCAGAGTATTTTCCAGAGAGTGACAAAGTAAGGTAAAAGTATAATAATTATCCTCGGATAGTTTCGTTTCATCTATTTTACCAAGAAGTTTTAAATATTCATTTATAACTTGCATGGAAGCTTCACGGTCTTGGGAAGAATAGCACGGCAATACTGCGGAGTATTCCGTGATACCATAATTTCCGGGATTGGCCAGAGTGTAATGCATATTTAAGGTATTGCCTAACATTTCATTTCGGAAAATCTCATTCCCAATTTTTTCAAATTTACGGTCTGCATCCGTAAAGAGAGAGAAGGTGCCCCAAAAGCATACAAATAATAGGACAAGGAGAAGCGGTAGAAATAATTTCCCCTTTTTGGATTTAAAATTTATTGGATTAAAAGACATAATTCTGTTCCGGAAGTTTTTTATATTTATATGCGGGATTATAAAAAATATATTCTTTGCCAAAAAATAGTCAAACTTTGAATTACAGTTGTAGACGAAGGATTTCTTTTGTGATACAATCGTGTTGATAGTGCGACCGGAAACGGATTTTGTCGCATGAGATAAAATATGGATAAGCGCTGCGTCCATGTTTGTATAATAAAAAGAAAAGATAAGCGCAGAAACGAGGAGAAAGATGAACAATTTAGAATTGCAAAAACGTGCAAATGATGTTCGCAAAGGTATTGTTACTTCTGTACATAGTGCCAAAGCAGGACATCCCGGCGGATCTCTTTCCGCAGCGGATATGTACACATTCCTGTATTTCGAGGAGATGAACATTGATCCCGCAAATCCTGATAAGGAGGATCGTGACAGATTCGTTCTTTCAAAAGGACACACAGCTCCCGGTCTCTATTCTGCACTTGCAAATAGAGGATTTTTCCCTGTTGAAGATTTGACAACACTTCGTAAACTGGGATCTTATCTGCAGGGACATCCTTGCATTCACATTCCCGGTGTTGATATGTCTTCAGGTTCCCTTGGACAGGGTATCTCTGTAGCAGTAGGTATGGCACAGGCTGCAAAAATGAACAATAAAGATTTCCGTGTATATACACTTCTGGGTGACGGTGAAATCCAGGAAGGTCAGGTGTGGGAAGCAGCTATGTTTGCAGGACACCGTAACCTGGACAATCTGTGCGTAATCGTTGATAACAACGGTCTTCAGATTGATGGTCGTATTGATGATGTATGTTCTCCTTATCCTATCGATAAGAAGTTTGAAGCTTTCAATTTCCATGTAATCAACATTGATGCTCATGACTTTGACCAGATCCGTGGGGCTATGAAAGAAGCACGCGAGACAAAAGGCATGCCCACAGCTATCGTAATGCACAGCGTTAAGGGTAAAGGCGTATCCTTCATGGAGAACAATGCAGGATGGCATGGCAAGGCTCCTAATGATGAAGAGTATGCTTTGGCAATGGCAGAACTGGAAAAAATTGCTGAGCAGTTAGAAAAGGAGGGCAACTAATAATGGCAGACGTTAAGAAGATTGCAACAAGAGAAAGTTATGGTAACGCTCTGAAAGAGTTAGCTGAAGAATTTCCCGAATTGGTAGTTTTGGATGCAGACCTTGCAGAAGCTACAAAAACCGGTATTTTCAAAAAAGCTTATCCCGACAGACATATAGATTGTGGTATTGCAGAATGTAACATGGTAGGTATTGCAGCTGGTATGGCAGCAGTTGGAAAAATTCCTTTTGTAAGTTCCTTTGCTATGTTCGCAGCAGGCCGTGCTTACGAGCAGGTAAGAAACTCCGTAGGATATCCTCACCTGAATGTTAAAATCGGTGCTACACATGCAGGTATCACTGTAGGTGAAGACGGTGCTACACACCAGTGTAACGAGGACTTGGCTCTTATGAGAACAATTCCCGGTATGGTTGTAATGTGCCCTTCCGATGATGTAGAAGCAAAAGCAGCAGTTCGTGCAGCTCTTGAATATGACGGACCTGTTTACATCCGTTTCGGACGTGCAGCAGTTCCTGTAATCAATGACAATCCTGATTACAAATTTGAAATCGGCAAAGGTACTGTTGTAAAAGAAGGTAAAGACGTGACAATCGTTGCTACCGGTATCTGTGTAGAAAGTGCTATGGGTGCAGCTGAGAAATTGGCAGCAGAAGGCGTTGATGCAGAAGTAATTAATATCTGTACAATCAAACCTCTTGACGAGGAACTGATTCTTGCAAGTGCAAAGAAAACAGGAAAAGTTGTAACAGTAGAAGAGCATTCCGTTATCGGTGGTCTTGGCAGTGCAGTATGTGATTGCCTGTGTGCAAACTATCCTGTTCCTGTTAAGAAAATCGGTATGCAGGATATGTTCGGTGAATCCGGTTCCGCTGCAGCTCTGGTAGAGAAATACGGTCTGGATGCAAACGGCGTTTACGCAAGCGTAAAAGAGTTTCTGAAATAAGAATTAGCAGATAAATAACAAAAAGTATACAATGAAAATCCTATTATTTTCCACGAAATAATAGGATTTTCTGTTATAATGTGGTATACTCGGTTTGAAAAGGGAAGTTTTTCAGATGGGAGGATACTTATGGAACAGATTAAGGGAATGAAATGGCAGTCAATGCTTACAGCGGCACTTTTTGTGATTATGGGTATTGTACTTATTGTTTACCCGGAAACTACAGCTGAGACCATGTGTTACGTGGTTGGTATTGCAGGTGTTGTAATCGGTATTTTTACGGTACTGGCATATGTGTTTAGGGATGTACAAAAAAATTACTACCGTAACGATTTTATTGTGGGAATGATGGAAATTCTTCTTGGTGCGTTTATTTTGTACAAAGCAGATTTGATTATCGAACTGATTCCCTGTGTACTTGGTATGCTTGTGGTAATCAGTGGTATCGGCAAGCTGCAGAACTGTATTGACCTGCGTCAGATGAAAAGCGGAGATGGTTTGCCTTTTCTTATTATGGCTGTAGTCATTATGGTTTTTGGTATTCTGTTGGTTATTGATCCTTTTGATGATACCGAGGTTTTATATATTCTGATTGGAGTGGGCCTTTTGGTTAGTGGTATTACCGATGCTTTTGCAACCTTGTATATGGCAAAAAAAATGAAAGATTTTCTGAAAGTCAGAGAGGCTCTGTCTACAGGTGTAAGAGAGATTGAGTGTAAAGAAGAAAGTAAAGAAGAGTAAGGAAGTAAAAAGAGATGAATATTTTATCCCCTTCAATTTTATCAGCAGATTTTGCAAAACTGGGAGAACAGATTCAGGCAGCAGACAAAGCGGGAGCACAGTATATTCATATAGATGTGATGGACGGACTTTTTGTACCGTCCATCTCTTATGGTATGCCGGTGATCCGTTCCGTCAGACCCATTACAGACAAGGTTTTTGATGTTCATTTGATGATTGAAAAGCCGGAAAGATATATTGATGAGTTTGCAGATTGTGGAGCGGATATTATTACATTCCATGTGGAAGCGACAGATAAAGTAAGTGAAGTCATTGACATGATTCATGCAAAAGGTTTGAAAGCCGGTTTATCTATAAAGCCGGGCACAGATGTGGGAGAAGTAAGCCCCTATCTGGACAAGATAGATATGATTTTGGTTATGACTGTAGAACCCGGATTTGGTGGACAATCCTATATAGATGCCTGCACGGAAAAGGTAAGAGCGATGCGCCGGATGGTGACAGAGTGCGGTCGTGATATCGATATACAGGTGGACGGTGGAATCAGCATAAAAAATGTTGGCACCGTTTTGGAAGCGGGTGCCAACGTGATTGTTGCCGGTTCGGCTGTATTTAAAAATGATATTGAAGCAAATGTAAAGGATTTCTTACGCGTTATGAGTTCCAATGCTTAATGATACCAATGCCGATTGCATAAGGACCTGTATGAACCGCTATGGTGGCACCGATTTGTCTGATTGGAAAGTCCTCTTCTTTGAAGGGATAGGATTCTGACAGAACATCTACAAGATGTTTTCTGTAAGCGACTGCCTCGTCGTAGTCATAACCATATCCTAAAGCAAAAGAGTAATCTTTGATATCGGCGTCTACTTCTTTCATGTAATCGGTAAGAAGGACAATCATCCTGTCTAAGGCTTTTTTTCTGCTGCGTACCAGACCGGAAGAGAAGATTTCCCCTTCTTTTAAAGTGATGAGAGGTTTGATGCCAAGAACGGAGCCGGCAATGCCGGAAAGCTTACCGATGCGGCCGCCGTGTTTTAAATATTCCAAATCACCCACGGTAAAGAAGATGCGCCCGGTGGATTTGATGCGCTCCAAATGTGCAACAGTTTCTTCAAAAGGAATTTCTTTGTTTCGCATATCAAGAGCTTCGAATACATACTGGCCATGTAATACAGTATTTACGGTAGCATCAATGACAGCAATCTTAACGTTGGGACAGGATTCTAAAACAATATCCCTTGCGTTTAGTGCGGATTGCATGGAACCGCTGAACTTGGTGCTGATACAAATACAAATAATATCGTCCCCTTTCTCAGCGACAGGAAGAAAGGCGTCTACATAATCCTGAACAGGGGGCAGAGAGGTTTTGGGAAATAACTTTGGGTTTTCTACCATTTGGTCATAAAACCGACGGATTTCCATGTCTACATTTTCTTTTAAGTATGTTTCTCCGTCAAAGGAAACCATAAAAGGAACCACGTAAAGATTGTTATCCTTGGCCATTTGAGGAGAAAAATCGCAGGAACTGTCTGAAAAAATTTGATAACTCATAATAAATCCTCGCATGTTTGATTTTAACTATTCATATTCTAATATAAAAAATAGTGCTTGTCCATTAAAATCGCTATAAAAAACAGATAAAGTAGTTTTAAATACTACGTGCATAAAAGCAGAAAGGAAAAAGAATGGAACTGGAATTTTTACATATGATACAGGGATGTCATACACAGTGGCTGGATGCCATAATGGTTTTTGTGACCAGGCTAGGGGATGCAGGATTGCTTTGGATTGGAATAGGGCTTGTTCTTGCCATTATTCCGAAGACACGAAAGTGCGGTGTTTTGGTGCTGATTAGTATGGCAGTGTCTTTTTTGTTTGGCAACTTGATTTTAAAGAATGTTATCGGAAGACCCCGTCCCTTCCACGTGGACGATTCCGTGACATTGTTAATCCCTGAACCCAGTGAATATTCTTTCCCCTCAGGGCATACTTTAAACGGATTTACCGCTTCCGTAATGATTTTTCTTCATTATAAGAAACCGGGAATCCTGGCTATAGTGTTTGCTGCTTTGGTTGCATTTTCCAGAATGTATCTGTTCGTGCATTATCCTACAGATATTATTGGGGGAATAGCTCTTGGTATTTTAGATGCGGTGTTGGTATTTATGGTGGCAAAAAAAGTTCTGTTAAAGAAAGCGGAGACTTCTTCCTGTGAAACGGGAAGTGATTCTTAAAAAATTGAGTTTGACAGAAAAGATGGTATGTGCTACCCTAAGCATATATTGAAAAAAGCAATGATGAAGAGAGTACGTATGGAACGGTCTTACAGAGAGAAACCTATAGGCTGAGAGGGTTTTGATACAGAACATGCGGAACATGGCTTCGGAGCAGCGCACCGAACCACCCATGATAGGATGGCAAGGCTGCGACAGGATTCGCCTGTTATAGCGACAGAGTATCAAAGGTACTTAGTGAGGTCTGTTTTGTGAGAAACAGATAAAGAGAAGTGGTAACGCGGTATATTCGCCTTCTCGTGCTTATGGCATGAGGAGGCTTTTTTGTTTTCTGAGAAAGGAAATGCCGCAGAAATGGAGGAAATAATGAACAGAGAAAAGTATTACATTACGACAGCGATTGCCTACACATCAGGCAAACCCCATATCGGGAATAACTATGAAATCGTATTGGCAGACAGCATTGCAAGATTTAAGAGAGCACAGGGCTATGATGTGTTTTTCCAGACAGGAACAGATGAGCATGGCCAGAAAATTGAATTAAAGGCTGAGGCGGCAGGTGTGACACCAAAGGCATTTGTTGATGATGTGGCAGCTGTTATCCGCGGACTCTGCGATCAGCTTAATATTTCTTATGATAAATTTATCCGTACCACAGATGATTATCATGAGAAACAGGTGCAGAAGATCTTCAAACGTCTTTATGATCAAGGCGATATTTATAAGAGTGCCTACGAAGGATTGTATTGTACACCTTGCGAGTCTTTCTGGACAGAATCCCAGCTCGTTGACGGCAAGTGTCCTGACTGTGGAAGAGAAGTTA
Organism: Lachnospiraceae bacterium; assembly: GCA_045589155.1. Taxonomy (GTDB): domain Bacteria; phylum Bacillota; class Clostridia; order Lachnospirales; family Lachnospiraceae; genus Acetatifactor. Next base: position 73 of record JAZNGC010000050.1, on the reverse strand, counting down.
AACCTGCGAAAGAAGAGGCTTACTTCTTCAAAATGAGCAAATATGCAGACAGACTGATCGAACATATCAATAC
>JAZNGC010000049.1:0-9311 GCA_045589155.1 Lachnospiraceae bacterium | reverse complement strand
GCTGCTTCCACGTTACCGCCCTGCTCTTTGTATTTATTTAAAATGGACTTGATACGCACGATTGTATAAAGGATGTAGGGACCGGTATCACCTTCAAAGGAAGTAAAGCGGTCAATATCAAATACATAATCCTTCGCAATCTGGTTGGAAAGATCGCCGTATTTGAGTGCTGACAGTGCAATGATTTTTGCGGTCTCGGCAGCCTCCTCTGCAGGAAGGGCGTGACCTTCCGTAATCTTACGGTACATTTCGTCTGTAGTTTCCTTAATCAGATTTTCCAGACGCATTACACCACCGTCACGGGTCTTAAAAGGCTTACCATCTTTGCCGTTTACCGTACCGAAACCAAACCAATTTAATTTTACTTCAGGTGCTACCAGACCGGTCTTTCTTGCACAACGGAATACCTGTTCAAAATACAGTTCCTGACGTTTGTCTGTCAGATAAATCATCTGGTCAGGGTTAATGCTCTGTACACGTTCCTGAATGGTTGCCAGGTCTGTTGTATTGTAAAGAGATGCACCGTCAGATTTCAAAATCATACAAGGGGGAATTTCCTTTGTATCTGTCTCTTCTTTTACATCTACTACCAGCGCACCTTCGCTGATATAAGCGTGTCCACCCTTCTTCATGAATTCAACCATGCCGGGAATGATGTCATGGACATCAGATTCACCCTTCCATAAATCAAACTCAACACCAAGATTATCATAATTTGCTTTCAAATCACTGATAGAAACATTTTTAATCTGGTTCCAGATTTCCCTATGGCCTCTTACTCCGCTCTGAAGTTTGAAGGTATCTTCCATAGCTTTTGCTTTATATTCAGGATCAACTTTGGATTTTCCGCTGGCTGTAGGGTAAATCTCTTCCAATTCAGAAATAGTAAAAGGAGCTTCTGCAGGATACTCGCCTTCATAATTCTCATCAAAATAAACCCATTCCGGATGACGTTCTTTCAGTTCTGTCACAATCAGACCCATCTGAAGTCCCCAGTCACCAAGATGCACATCTCCGATAACCTCATGACCGCAGTAACGCAAAATACGCTTAATACTCTCACCGATAACTGCAGAACGCAAATGTCCCACATGAAGAGGTTTTGCAATATTGGGTCCGCCGTAGTCAACTACAACCTTCTTGGGATTTGTGGGCATGTCCATACCAAACTTAGCATCCGCTCTCATACCACGCAGGTAAGAAGTCAAAAATTCCTCTGTAATCTTTAAGTTCAAAAATCCGGGGGCCACTGCGCTCACTTCCGCAAAAACACTGCTTCCCTGCAATTTCTCAGCCACTTCATTTGCAATCATGATAGGCGCTTTTTTATACTGCTTTGCACCTGCCATAGCACCATTACACTGGTATTCGCAAAGGTCAGGACGATTGGAAATCGTAGCCTTGCCAAGTGCTCCGTCATAACCGGCCGCTTCAAATGCAATTTTCAATTCATCTGAAATCAAATCCAAAATCTTCTTCATAATATCTCAAACCTTTCCTAAACATCTTACCTAATCATACTGTCTTTTCCGGTATTTCGCAATATCTTTTTGGCATAAACTTCCGTGCCGTTTGCCCCTTATTATTGGTTCTTTTGCCTTTCCCTCTCCGCCTTGGAATAAGCGCAACCACAGTAATCCTGGCGATACAAATCATATTCCGCAGACAACTCTATGGACCTTTTATAACCATTCCTTTTCTTAAAATCCGAAGGAAGCCATTTTAGGTTAAATTCTTTTGCAAGCCTTTCCCCGATTTCATTCAACTTCTGAGCATTTTTTAAGGGGCTGATGGTAAGGGTTGTGGCAAAATAATCAACCCCCTGCTCTGCTGCCAGTTCTGCCGTCTTGCGCAGACGTAGTTCATAGCAGGCAAAACATCTCTCACCGCCCTCAAGGCAGTTTTCCAGCCCTCTTGCAATATCATAAAAGCGCTGCGGTTCATAATCCCCCTCCAGCACCTCTATTTTATGTTCAGGTAACTTTTCGTTATAAGAAGCAATCAGACGCTTTTGCTCCTCTACACGCTTTACATACTCCGGTTCTGCCGAGATATTCGGATTATAATAAAAGACCGTAATCTTAAAATATACGCGCAAATATTCCAGCACATAGCTGCTGCAGGGTGCGCAGCAACTGTGCAGAAAAAGAGTGGGCTTCTCCACTATCTTATCCGGCATCTCCTTTAATATTTCATCTATTAACTTGTCCAATTCTTTTTGATAATTACGATTATTTTCCATTCTTTGCTTCCCAATACTCTTCTTTACTTACCCCTAGAATTGTGCAGACTTCTTGTAAATCCATGTTAAGATTTTTCATGGCATTTTCCACTGCATTAAGTAGTACATCTGCTCTTCCTTCGCTCTTGCCTTTTGCATACCCCTCTTCCATTCCTTCTTCGTATGTTACCCTTTTTACATATTCCTCATTGTACTCATAAATCGACATGGCTACAACCTCCGCTTTCTGTTCCAAGAGAAAATCCTTTAATATATTTTTTTCAATACATTCATCTACTGCACAGGATACCGCTTCTTCCAACTCCATGTGTTCCAAATTACACCGCACTAAGGAGACAAAATAAGCATATCCATATAAACTCGGACATTTTTGAAGAAGTTCCAAGTTCCGTCCGTAATTCACATTTATAACCTTAACCGTTACCTCTAGGCATCCTTCCGTATCGTCTTCAAATGCATCAGAAAGCTTTTGTGTAAACTCATCATCACATTCCTTTTTCCCGTTATAAAAAACAATATAATGAGGTGTGGGGATTGTCACCAACTTACTGACACTTAAATCTGTATCCTTCAACAACTTTTTATACAAATCTGCAAAATAGAAAAATCCTCTAAGAGGCATATTCGGACAAAAAGTGGATTGGTGCTCATAAAGACACATATTGCAGTCGATAATAAAGGAAACATCATTTTTCATTTTAAGAAAAATGGCATTTTCAAGAGTATTTACCGTTAAATCATCCGGGTCCGTATAATTAGTTCCATTCAGTCCATTGTATAGTTCCAATAACCTCGACTTGTCCTTATACAACATCCTGAACACCCGGTCTTTGTACGTAATCAATACAGGCTTCTGTTTTTCTTTCATGTAATTCTCCTTTCATATGGGCGCAGAAAATAATGCCCTAAAAGGTTACTACATCACTCCCTGCTCTTATTTTGTAATGGATTTAAAGCAAGGAATCTAAAACAGACAGTGTAGAAACACTAAGACACAAAGAATTTAAGAACGTTTTTCCGTTAGATTTTCTATGCTTTGCAAGTATTATATCACCCCCCAAAATATAAAGTCAACCTCCCGACGCTTATTTTGACACCGGAACAATAAATCGCTATAATAATATCTATGTTATGCAAAGCGAGGTATGGATTTTATGACCCACAAACTCTATTATGATGATACACACATCACGGATTTTTCTGCCACAGTACTGTCTGTGGAAAAAGACCCGGAAACAGGAAACCTTTTCGTCATCCTGGACCAAACTGCTTTTTTTCCTGAGGAAGGCGGGCAAAAAGCGGACACCGGAACCATAAACGGTTTTCCTGTACTGGATGTTCAAATAGAAAAAAATATTCTAATCCACACTCTCCCCCCTGAGGCAGAAGAAACTCTCGCAAAAGACACCATTATCCAAGGTCACGTAAACTGGGAACAGCGCTTCGACTTCATGCAGCAGCATTCCGGGGAACACATTCTCTCCGGCCTTGCCCATGCAAAGTATGGTTGTAAAAATGTGGGATTTCATCTGGGCTTTGAAGAAGTGACTTTGGATTTTGATAAAGTGCTGACCCTGGAACAGGTCCGTGAGTTGGAAACAGAAGCCAACAAAGTTATTTTTCAAAATCTTCCTATTATAGTGTCCTTCCCTTCTAAGGAAATACTCGCCACTATGGATTACCGTAGCAAAATCGAACTGGAAGGCGATATCCGGATCGTGGAAATTCCGGGCGTGGATTTATGTGCCTGCTGCGCCCCCCATGTGGAAACCACAGGACAAATCGGCATATTAAAGGTAACCGCCCTGCAAAATCACAGAGGTGGCGTACGCATCAACATTCTATGCGGTATGCGTGCCTTAAAGGATTATACAAAGCAACAGGATTACGTGTCTGATATAACTGTTCTTCTGTCAGCAAAACCGGAAAAAATCGGTGACGCTGTCCGCCGGGTAAAAAACGAAAGCCAGGAACGGCAGGAACGAATAAACGCATTACAAGCTAAATTGCTTAGCCTGCGTATCGAGAGTCTGCAGTCTTCTTCCGCTACCACTTCACAAGAAGCTCCTCTCTTTCTTTTCGAGGAGAAAATGGATGCAAAAGCTCTTCGGGATGCGGTGAATCTTTTAACCGCAAATAGAGACGGTTTCTGCGGCATCTTCTCCGGCAACGACGAAGATGGCTACTTTTACGTAATCGGCAGCCGGAATTTGGATTGTAGGGATATGGCAAACCTGCTCCGTGACAAATTTGGCGCCAAAGGCGGTGGTTCCGCACTTATGGTGCAGGGAACCGTTATCGCTCCCCAAACACTGCTACAGGAAATACCGGTTAATTTATAACGGATACAGGAAACAATTCAACTTTACTTTTATTTGCGTACTTATCCTTATTGTGTTATACTGTTTTTACCTTTAAGAAAGGAGAATGAATCCCGAATGCATATGAATGAATCCGCCGAAAATTATTTGGAAACTATATTAATGCTAAGCAAAACTCATCCGGTAGTGCGTTCTGTGGACGTTGCCGAAGAACTTGGCTTCAAGAAATCCAGCGTAAGCGTTGCAATGAAAAATCTCCGTGAAAAGGAACATATCACTGTAACCAAAGAGGGCTTCATCTATCTGACGGAAACCGGACGCGAAATTGCGGAAATGATTTTCGAACGCCATGAGTTAATTACCAATTGGCTTATCCGCCTTGGTGTTGATGAAAAAATCGCTTCCGAGGACGCTTGCCGTGTAGAGCATGTACTGAGTCCGGAAAGTTTTGAGGCAATCAAAAAGCACTTGAACAATTAAACGAAAAGTGGCTACAATTCAAAAAATAAAGTGTTGACAGAATAGGGTAAAGAATATATAATAACATTTGTTCGCGGGAATGCTGGAATTGGCAGACAGGCATGATTCAGGTTCATGTGTATGTACGTACGTGAGGGTTCAAGTCCCTTTTCCCGCATTAAAAAAGGAGTAAATCTTCGGATTTACTCCTTTTATTTTTTGATGACCACGAGGCAAGGGTTATTGTGCTTCCACAGAGGTGGTGCAGTTTCTTCCCCTCTCTTTGCTCTTATACAGACCATTGTCTGCTTCCTTCAAAAACAAGGTGAAATCATCCCCTTCTACCGGAACACGGGTATAAAAGCCCTGACTGACTGTAACCCGGCCATAAGGTGTGTTTTTCACATGTTCCAGGTTCAAATCATCCAATTTCTCTTTAATCTGTAAACAGATACGCCGGATTTCTTCCTCATCTGCGTCTGTGAATATACCGATAAACTCATCCCCGCCATACCTTGCACAGAAATGGTCTTTCATAACTTCTTTCAAGACCGATCCTATCTGCTCTAAGCACTCATCACCACGGACATGTCCATAAGTATCATTGAATTCCTTATAACGGTCCACATCGATAAGCAATACTCCATACTGCTGCTTTCGCATAATTGCACTTTGTAAAGCAACAGGGGCATATCTCATTAAAGAGTATCTGTTTTCCAACTTAGTTAACGCATCTGTAGAAGAAATACTTTGCAGAGTTTCCACATCCTTTAAATGCTCCTCTTTTTCCTCGTGCAACCGTTTGCGCAACATAATGTATTCCTGTTTCTGTTTCACGGAATTGTTATGATAATTCTGTTGGCTGGTGTAATATTTCTCGTAAGCAGACAACAAACCTTCTTTGTCGCCTATATCCCTGCAATAGCGGATTTGCGTTTCCGTATACAGCACCTGCCAGCTATCTACATCAGTGGTGTCGTTGTATTTCTTCATCAAATCCAAAATCACCTTTTGCTCATCACGCATTTTATAGGTTTCAAACACCTTATAGATATGCTCCGGTATTATATAGGTATCAAACACTTCCTCTGTATCTTTATATTTTTGTATAACCTCCCATAAAATGGTAGTTGCTTTATCTTTTTCCCCATCTAAAAATGCAAGGTATCCACCCAGGAAATCAGGAATCAGTGCTAAAACCGACGGCACATTTTCATAAGAAACCTCTTGCAGTTCTTTATAGCATCTTAAAAGATTTTCTTTGTCATTATTCTTGATATAACATCCTGCAAAAGTAAGCATACGGACCACATATATAAAGGTCGAAGACTCTTTAACATCCGGATACAATTCCAACAATTTCTCAAAACTGCGGTTGTAATAATCTAAAGCAGTATCGTAATCCTCAGCCAACTCAAACAAGGTGCCAAACACCATATAGATGATATCAAATAAATCTTCATCCTGATTTAAGGTGATAAGACCTAATGCTTCATACAGAAACTCCAAGGCAATGGCCTCATTATGCTGTTCTAATTTAATCCCAATCAATTTAATAAGTGCCAGATTCTGACATCTGATATTTCCGGACTTTTTGCCATGCTCAATACTTAAATAACAAGCTTCTTCACAACCTTCTATATCCAATTGAAGAGCTAACGCCTCCGCCAGGAAATAATATGCCTTTGAAAGAACACCGCTGTCATGGGCATAATCTTCAATAATCCTCCGGTATCCTTCCACACTTTTTTGGAAATCAGTGTCACGATATACAAAAACCTCATCAAAGCGTTTTGCCGCATCTGCAGGATAACTATATATCATTTGGGATACCTCCTTTTTTACATTTTCTAGTACTATTTTACTACATTTTGATATTGATGTAAAGTTCTCAAAAAAAGAACCCGTTCACATTTTATTATGTGGACGGGTGTGATTTCTTAAAGAGTTAATGAAATAACATTGCTACAAAAGAAATGTATTTTGGTTTCTTTCCACTCCTTAGAAGATAGAGTCAAAAATGCTTCCGCTGGAATAATTGTTCGTATAAGAACCGCTTATATTATATGTATTGGCTCTGCTCGCCTCATTATCCGCAGCATAATTAATCAGGGACGACTGGGCAGATGTAGCATAACCAAATGATCCGTTCTTATTAAATAGTACTTTTACATTTTCCATATCTGCTGCCATAAACTGATCCTTGTCAATCGCCAAAGAACTGTCTTTTCCGATTGTAATTCCAATTTCATTTAAGGCCTTTTCGTAGCTGCTGGTTGTTACAACCATGTTCTTCACTCTGTTTAAAATTCCGGTGCTGTTTGTTACAGCAGACGCATCCAATACAGAATTATAGTCATCTACAAAGGATTTTACTGCAGTGTAAATCTTCTCTGCATCTTCTCCTTTAAAAACAGATTTGTTACCGCTCTCCAGCAATGCATCTGCAGATTCTTTCAATTCATCAGTTGCACTCTGCATCTTTGCCAATGTCTCTGCCGTATCCTTACTGGTGGAAGCAGACTTCTTATCCGCTATGGAAGAAACTTCTTTTGATTTTCCTGCTTCCCCATAATACGCCTTCATCAATTTACCGTAGCTACCGTTTTTTATGGAAGCATAATCAGAAAGGAAGTTCAAATTCCCAAGAGAACTGCCTCCACCGGAACGTGTAGTACCCAAACTGTTGAAAAGCAATGAATAATCTGTTTTTGATTGAATATTAATAGCCATATTATCACTCCTTGTGAAGTTGGCGGCATCCATGCCTAGGTTAATGGTTTTCTTTCAAAAATCCTTTTCGTACTTTAAGTATAACTTATATCGGCATATTTTGCAATAAACTTGACCTATACGCCTTAATATCCTACTAAATCAGACAATGGAGCAATGGTATACCCCATCTCCTTCCAAGTCTCTATCAGTTCATCCAATATCTGTGCATTTGTACTGGATGTATTATGCAGTAAAACAATAGCTCCCGGATGTGTGCGTTTAACCAATGTCTGTATAGACTTCTCCGGGTCAGGCTGGTTACTTGTATTCCAGTCCACATGTGCTACACTCCAAAGAATTGTAGCGTATCCCATATCCTGGGTCCACTTGAGAGCCTTAGAATAACATTTTCCCTCGGGCGGGCGGAAATACATGGAAAGCCGGGTTCCGGTTATCTTTTCAAATTTCTCTTTTACCTTATCAAGTTCATTTGCCAATTCTTCTTTTTCAAGTTCTGCAACATCGGGATGATTGTAACTGTGGTTTGCAACGGCATGTCCCTCATTTGCCATTCTCTTCACAAAATCCTGTTGGGATTCCAAAAAGAAGCCTGTCACGAAAAAGGTTGCCTTTACCTCATGCTTTGCCAGGGTATTTAAAATTGCATCCGTGTTTCCGTTTTCATAACCACAGTCAAAGGTAAGATATATCACCTTATCTTCTGCATTTCCTATGTAGTAAGCATTGTAGGCTGCCAATGTCTTGGCTTTTTCGTTGCCTCTGGACTGTGCACCCGGTTCACCGTATACCAAGCCCCATCCTGCTTTATCGTAGCTAAGTTTAGGGTAGCCTTCCAGTTCGGGATCCGGAAGTTCCGGCTCTATAACCGGTTCTTCAACACTCGCTTCCGGTTGTTGCTGTTCTGTTTCTACTTCTCCTGTTTCTTCCGTTTGCGGCGTTTCTGTTTCCACCTCATTCACACCTTCAGAAGCATCAGTCCGGATATCTTCCTCTGTCTCTACATTACTTGCAAAATCCTCCGAATGTATCGTACTTTCTATTGTATTGTCTGTATCATTATCAGTATCCTGAATGCCTGCGCAGCCAATCAGAACACTGCAGGTCAATATCGCCAGACCAAGCAGACATTTTTTCTGTCCCATTGCCTCTTTTGAAATTTTTTTATCTTTCATCTATGTAAACTCCTATAACATCATTCTTTACCTTTCTATCTTAACATAGTTTTATAACTGAGCAATAGGATAAAGTTGGAAATAATAAATTTTTAAGATTTATGTAAAAAAATGTAAATAGCATAACAAGCTAATACAGAGGTTGCACCTTCAACACTTTACCTGCGGAAGATGGGGTGAGACGGAAATAGAAAAAGGTCCGGTGGACCTTTTTCCCGTCGAACCGACCGACGAGACATTTATGTCGAGGAGACCTTGGCCCCCGGAATGCAAAGCATTCCGTGGTCAACGGAACTCCTCGGCATGTGAAAACAAAAAAGACCCAGACGCTTACTCGTCTGAGTCTTTTTGTTTTTACTGCGGAAGATGGGACTTGAACCC
>JAZNGC010000048.1:0-2794 GCA_045589155.1 Lachnospiraceae bacterium | reverse complement strand
TTTTCCCCCACCTGTACCCCTTTTTTCAGTTCTCAAGTGGGGGACAGCCTCTTTACCCTTATCCGGAATGTTCTTTTTACACTCCCCCTTGACATCCTCCCCCATATGTATTACTCTAACCATATATAGTGTATTAACCCTCTTAATACACTTAAGGAGGAATAACTATGATTGTACTGGATTATCGGGATAAGCGGCCCATTTATGAACAGGTCGTGGAAAAACTGGAACATCTGATTATATGTGGCGGTCTGGAGGCCAACAGCAAGCTTCCTTCCGTCCGGACTCTTGCCATGGAGCTCTCGGTGAATCCGAATACCATTCAGCGTGCCTACGCACAGCTGGAGCAGGATGGCTATATCTACACGGTGATCGGACGGGGCGGATATGTCACTTCCCGCTGCGAATGGCAATCCGGAAAATTTGAAGCCCTGAAAAGGGAGTTTAAAGAATTATTGGAAAAGGCCCACGACGCAGGCATGCCAAAAGAGGATTTGCTGAATATGGTCCGGGAAACCTACGGGGACACAGATACTCCCCACACAAACACTGAAACGAAGGAGGTAACGACCCATGATTGAAATTCAGAATGTTAGCAAAAAATTTGATACTCTCCTTGCACTTGACAATGTCACCGCAACTATCACCGAAGGACATGTTTTCGGACTAATCGGTACAAACGGTGCCGGAAAGAGTACCTTGATCCGCACCATCTGCGGCGTATATAAACCGGAGGAAGGAAGAGTCCTGATCGACGGAGAAGATGTGTATGAGAATCCTGCCGCAAAAGCAAAGATTTTCTACATATCCGATGACCAGTTCTTTTTCCCCAATGGCACACCCATGGATATGGTAGCCTATTACCGCTCCTTCTATCCCGACTTTGATGAAGCACGTTTCCTTACTCTTTTAAATGTGCTTGGTCTGGATAAGAACCGCCGTATAAACACCTTTTCCAAAGGTATGAAAAAACAGTTGTCTGTACTTCTTGGAGTATGCTCCGGTACAAAGTACCTGCTTTGTGACGAAACCTTTGACGGACTGGACCCGGTAATCCGTCAGGCAGTAAAGAGCCTGTTCATTAAAGAAATCGAGGAAAAGGGATTGACTCCCATCATCGCTTCCCACAACCTCCGTGAGTTAGAGGACATCTGTGAGCATGTGGGACTGCTCCACAAGGGCGGCATCCTCTTTACCCAAGACTTAGAAAATATGAAACTGGGGATTTTTAAACTACAATGTGTATTCAGAGAAGACACTTCCCTAGAAGTTTTAAAAGACAAATTCCCGGTATTAAAAGAGGAACGCCGGGGCTCACTCTTCACACTTACCCTTCGGGGAAAAAGCGAAGAATTGGATTCCTTTATGGAAACCCTGCAGCCTGTCTTTTACGAAAGGCTGCCCCTGTCATTAGAAGAAATCTTTATCAGTGAAACGGAGGTGAAAGGCTATGACTTCTCCAATCTCTATGCGTAAATTATTGAAACTGGAACTAAAGCAAAACGCCTGGATGCTCGCCCTGTCCGCACTGGCACAGTTTTTATTCGGACCGGTTGCGTTCCTGCTTTCCGTGGGAGACAGCTATTCTACCCTCTCTCTTACCGTGGGCAGACATTGCGGTTTCTTCCGGGAAGGTTATTTCATGGCACAGATTTTTATTATTATCCTATGCATCTGTTTTACCATCTTCAGTTACCGTTATCTGTTTTCCAAACGGATGGTTGATATGTATCACAGTGCCCCCATCACCCGGGGAAAGTTGTTCCGGATTAAATATGTCCATGGCTTTTTGGTTTGGTCCATACCTTTTGTAATATTCAGCCTCATTACATTGCTTATCTCCCTGGCCCGGCTGAACGTGCAGCTTACCTTTGACTATTTTGGAATGATTGGCATCACCTTTATCCAGACCTTTATTCTTTCCGTTTTCATCTTCTTTATATTTTACCATCTGTATCTGGTGGCAGTATATTTAAGCGGAAACGTACTGAACATGTTTACCAATGTTGCCATCATGGGCTTTTGCGTGATTAGCATTTATGGACTGGTTCTGTCCTGTGCGGAATGTTATTTTGACACCTTCTGCACTGCGCCATCCGATGCACTTTTAGACATCCTTTTTGCCCTTTCTCCTTTTGCGGCACCTTTTTACCTGTATATTTTCTACCAGGACGAAGGTTTTGCCTCCCTCTTTGGAGAGCATGCCCTATTGGTAATCAGTTGTCTTTTGATATCCGTGTTGCTGTTTCTTCTGGCCAGGTTGCTTTGCAAAAAACGCCCCAGTGAGCTGGCTGAGCGAGGTACCTTAAATAAATACTACGTGGCTCCCGCAAAAATAGCTGTTTCCTTTGTGGCCGCTATCGCCTTCTCCCTGTTCTTCGGAGAACTGATTTACGGCTCCACCGGGCTGCTCTGGGGGCTGTTCGGCGTCATCTTCGGCGGGGTTCTTTGCTATGGTGCAATAAACAGTATTTTCCACACCACCATTAAGGCATTTTTCAAAAATATCATACCCATGATTTCCGTTACCGCCGCCGGTCTCCTTTTTATACTGGCTTTCCGGTGTGACTGGTTTGGGTATGACAGTTATCTGCAGGGTAAGGAGCAGAGTGCCGGCGTGGCAGTATTTAACTACACTTTCTCCGACAACACTCAAAATTTTGTAGTGGTAAATTCCGCTCCGGATTCCATTGTCTTTTCCTATCATGACTCAGAGCAGCGTGTCACTCAGGATGATTTACTTACAGATAAAAATATCTGCTATGATTTCCTTGACCTTGCCGTAAACGGTCGG
>JAZNGC010000047.1:0-22212 GCA_045589155.1 Lachnospiraceae bacterium | reverse complement strand
CCTTTGCGGATGCAGAATGGACAATCCAAACAGACGGAATTGCTGTTATACGCATGAATGAAGAATTACTGGGGGAATGGAATACAACTTACGAAGATGGGGATATTAAAGTGTTTTTTAGCGAGTCGTCAGAGGGAGGTTTTTCGTGTACTGTACATCGCGATATTCCGGGGGCATTGGGGCGGAATGATGTTGTGATTTCTGGAGTTGAAGTAGAACCTATTTTTGAAAGTGGTGAAGGAGTTATCGTTTTTCCCAATGAATCATTTCAAACGATAATAAAACCAGATGGAATTTATTGTCTTGGTAATAAATTATGGAGAGCGGGTTCAGTGGAGCAAGTCCAATCGGACAAGGCATTTGCCCCTTATTTAGAAGAATATACTATTTATAGTCCAAAGAGTCGGGATTGGGGAAGCAAGTCAGACCCATACATTAATCTTGCAGTGTTTGGGGTTAATTCGTTGGATGGAACATTGACAAGAGCTACAAGAAGCAGAAGCATTACTGTTCTGTCTATTAATAAGTACACGGGTCAAATGAAGGTTATGAGTGTCAGCAACAGAATGATACTTGGAAAAGTATATGAAAATGGGAATAAAGGTAATAGTGAGGCGGCTTATGTGCATAACGGTGCCAGAAATGCAATAGAGATGCTTAATGCTAATATGGATTTAGGAATCAGCAGTTTTATTACATTAGGTTATGAAGGAATTATTGAACTGGTAGATAGCGTGGGAGGTATTTGGTTATATATAGATAAAAATGAAAAGGAAGCCATGAATAATGACTATATAAAATATGTTACGGATGAAATGCAATTAGGATATATTGCCATTGAAAGCACCGGTTATCAATTGGTGGATGGCATACAAGCCGCAACCTATTGTATGGGTAGATTAAGTGGACAAGATTCTGAAGGACAGTTTATTACTAATGTAGACCATCTATACTGGACGGCAAGGCAGCAGGAAGTCTTTATCGCGATTTTAGACAAGATAAAGAGTATGGACAAGGCGACTTTCCGAGGTGTATTAGAGGTCCTTAATAATTCCGGATACATATATACTTCATATACAGTGGATGAACTTATGGGTATTTACGACTGGATTGCACAAGGAGAAGTAATCGGAGCAGCCAGCTTCCCTAATGAAGAACTAAGTGAAGTATGTAGATTGGGATCTCATGGAACACTGTTGGCACCGTTGGATTTAGAGAGTAATGTAGTGTGGTTGCATGAGTTTATGTATAACGATGAAAAATATCAGGTGTCTGACCAGGTTAAATGTATATCACAGGAAATACAAGATTTAGTTGATAAATATGCATATATGAACTAAGAATTACAGTTATGGTAGATTTGGCAATCTATTGGCAGGCTCCCACTTTGGTGGGAGCTTTTTTATTATTCCAAACCACCCTCCACCACCCAAAAGTGCATAAAAATACCAAAAAAAGATATAAAAACACCATTTTATGTGACTATTGAACCATTTACATTTCCTATGGTTTTGTATTATTCTGTCATTGTGTGTAAGTTTTGGAAAAAATAAATACAGAATTAACCAAATTAAAAAACACATATTTTTGCACGGGGTGAAGGGGCGGTATATTCTGAAAGTCTGTTTATTGAAGGGAAAAGGATTTTCGGGATACATCCTTTAATGACACAAAGATGGTTTACTCCTGAAGGGGGAGTACTATCGAAAAGTCGCAGAGCACCTCGAGTGAATTTGGGGGAACTTTAGGTTCCCGTGGCAGAGCGTTTTTTACAACTTTGTTGGTATGAGAATTTCGGGGGGCGAGACTAAAATCGCCCCCTTTTTTATTGGCAACGGGAATAAAAAACGAGTCTTTGCACGAAATTGTCTAAGACGGAATTGTCGACAAATGAAGGTGATAATTCATTGTGCCGATGTGACAAAGTGTGATAAAATAATTATAAAGTAGAGGGACGATGTATAAACAATATGTATTGATGAAGAGCATCAATAGGTTGTTTGGAGGTTATACGTGCAGATTTGGAAAACAAAAAAATCTGAAGAAGAAGCTTTTTCTATGGAAAGTCTTATAGATAAAGCGGAGTTGCAGCGCATTCAGGATGAGTTTTGTGCGGTTACCGGTATATATCTGTATGCACTTGGGGCGGATGGATCAGTGTTGACCCAACCCTCAAAGGCGGCAAAGGAATTAGAGATTATCCTGCAGGCGGTTTCACCGGAAATTATCGAACAGGCGTTGCTTAGAGTATCAGATGGTTCCATTGAAGATTTTGTAATAGAAGATACAATTAATCCCAGGGTGAAAATAGCTGTAATAGGGGTCCGTATGGAAAACAAAACCATCCTTCGCTGGGTAGTATGCGGTGTGGTAGATGGCGACGGTTTTTATCAGGCCCTTGATTTGTTGCGTGATGCAGGAACACTGATTATCCATAAAATTTTTGGTGGCGCCAGTGAAGAGGCGCAAAGTGTCCGTAACCGGTATTCCGCAGATAAAATAAAGGAAGCTGCGGCCCGTATTGAAGCGCTGACACAGGTAATCCGACTGTTGGACAGTGATGAGGTAGTGGAAAGTGTTATGGGAAAGGTGCTTGCCATCATCGGCGAGCATGTTAAAATCAGCTGCGGACAGATTTATCAGGTAAATCCTAACCGCGGAACAATGGACGTGCTTGGTGAATGGGTAGGCGAAGGAGTGGTTTCCTTCCTGGACAGAAACAAAAATCTGCCTGTTTTTTCCTTCTTGCCGGAGGAAAAACCCCTTGTAATTGGTTCCGATTCTATGATGAAGAGTGAATTTGCTTCAGAGTTGAGGGAACTGGGAATTAGAGCAATTATGGCATTCCCCCTCTTAAAGACAGGGGAAAAGAAAATATACGTGTGCTTTTCACAGATGAATAAGAGCCGTGTATGGCAATTAGAAGAAATTAAGTTTATTTCGGATGCCATCAAGGTATTGCAAAGCGTGTTTGCAAGAAGAATTCAGCAGAGCACATTGGAAAAATCATATGCATCCATGGAAGCCGTTTTGGATAATGTTGGCTGCTGTATTTATGTTCGGGATTATGAAAGTGGTGATGTGCTTTTCGCAAATAAAATGCTGAAGACTACTTTTGCCAATGAACTTAAGGAAGGCTGCTTTAACAGTATGCTTGGGCAGGCAGTTGCTACAGAGCAGAAAAAAGGTGCTTTCGAGCTTTTCCAGAAAGATTTGAAACGTTGGTATGATTTGCTGTATACCCATATTACTTGGGTGGACGGCAGAAAAGCTGAGATGTATTCTCTTTATGATATCAGCGACAGAAAGATTTATCAGCGAAAAATTGAGCAACAGGCTTATACTGATTTCCTGACCGGCCTTTACAATCGTATGTGTTGTGAAAGAGATATGGCATGGCACATTGATGAGGCAAAGAAAACAGGCAAATGTGGTGGTATTTTATATCTGGATTTGGATGATTTCAAACACATTAATGATGGTCTTGGACATCAATACGGAGACGCACTTTTGAAATCCATTTCCAGCCATTTACGTAGAATTGACGGAATCAGAAATACCTGTTACAGAATGGGCGGCGACGAATTTGTCATTGTGATTCCTACTGACAGTTATTCCCGTTTGGAAGGAATTATAGAAGATATTAAACAGATTTTTGCAAAACCCTGGTTCCTAAAGAATTCCGATTATTATTGCACCATGAGTATGGGTGTTGTTACATTTCCGGAAGACGGGGATAATGTGCAGGAGCTGATTAAAAAAGCGGATATTGCAATGTATGAGGCAAAGAAAGCAGGTAAAAACCGTATTGCCGCATACAATGATCATCTGGAATCCGCCTCCGGAAAACGTCTCGATATGGAAAAGAATATGCGAGATGCAGCTGTGGCGGGAATGCAGGAGTTTGAGGTTTATTATCAGCCCATCTCTGATATTTCGGTTAAGGGAAGCCCTTGCGTAGGTGCCGAGGCTTTGATCCGTTGGAACAGTCTGGAGCTTGGTTTCGTGTCTCCCGCGGAATTTATTCCTCTGGCAGAGTATCTGGGACTTATTAATCCCATCGGTAACTTTGTATTGAAGGAAGCTTGTACAACCTGTAAATATTGGAATGACCATGGCAAGCCGAATTATAAGGTAAATGTCAATCTGTCCGTTGTACAGTTGATGCAGACCAATATTGTTGATATTGTAAGAGATACCATAAAAGAGACAGGCATTACGCCCAGAAATCTTACTCTGGAGGTAACGGAATCCCTGGCAATCAACGATATGGAAAGAATGAAGGAAGTGCTTGGAAACATCAAGAAGCTTGGCGTCCGCATTGCCTTGGATGATTTTGGAACCGGCTATTCTTCCCTCAATCATATCCGGGAAATTCCTTTCGATGTCATCAAGGTGGACCAAAGCTTTGTCAAGGATTTGGCTGAGGATGCATACTCACAGTCCTTTATTAAGATGGTGGCAGAACTGGCAGAAACCTTGGGCGCAAGTATCTGCGTGGAAGGTATTGAAACCGAAGCACAATTCAAGGTACTGGAGGGCATGAAGGTCCGTATGGTACAAGGATTCTATTTCAATAGGCCCCTTGCAAGAAGCGAATTTGAAAGAAATTACTTGTAAAAGTAAAATCGGGCTTGAAATCGTCTTATTTATCGTGATAGTATATAATCGAGTCATGCGACTGGCGGAAAATAGATTTAGCCTTTAAGCTGTCTATGTGGGAGTACCCACAGGGAGCGTGACCTTACATACAAATGCCGACCGCCTGGGCGCACACTTACTATAGTGCCGCTCAGGCGGTTTTTACATTTTTCAAACGGAGGAAAAGAAAATGAACATGTTATCACTGGAACAGGAACTGAAAAACAATGCTTACCCCGGAAGAGGTATCGTAATTGGTAAGACACCTGACGGAAAGAAAGCAGCAACTGCTTATTTTATCATGGGCAGAAGCTCCAACAGCCGTAACCGTGTATTTGTAGAAGAAGGTCAGGGTATCCGCACCGAAGCATTTGACCCTTCTAAACTGGAAGATCCCAGTCTTATTATTTACGCACCGGTAAGAGTTCTTGGAAACAAGACAATCGTGACAAACGGTGACCAGACAGATACTATTTATGACGGCATGGACCAGCAGCTTACTTTTGAACAGTCCCTTCGCAGCCGTGAGTTTGAGCCCGATGGCCCTAACTACACACCGAGAATTTCCGGTGTAATGCACATCGAACAGGGGAAATACAATTATGCTATGTCCATTTTAAAGAGCAACAACGGAAATCCGGATGCTTGCAACCGTTATACATTCGCTTATGAAAATCCTGTAGCAGGTGAAGGTCATTTCATTCACACATATATGCATGACGGCAATCCCCTTCCCAGCTTTGAAGGCGAGCCTAAACTGGTTGATATGATGGATGACATCGATGCATTTACACAGCTTGTTTGGGAATCTTTAAATGAGGAAAATAAAGTATCTCTCTTCGTACGTTACATTGATATTGCAACAGGCGAGTATGAGACAAGAATCGTAAACAAGAATAAATAGGATTGGCGGCGGTATATAAGTCGCAGAATGGAGATAATAATGAAAGAATTCGAATTGAAATATGGATGTAACCCCAACCAGAAGCCTTCCAGAATCTACATGGAAGACGGCAGCGAACTGCCTATCACCGTGTTAAACGGCAGACCCGGATATATCAACTTCCTGGATGCTTTTAACGGCTGGCAGCTTGTAAAGGAATTGAAAGAGGCAACAGGTCTTCCTGCAGCAACCTCCTTCAAACACGTTTCCCCTGCAGGTGCAGCAGTAGGTCTGCCTCTGACAGAGACTCTTGCAAAAATCTACTGGGTAGATGACCTTGGTGAACTTTCTCCCCTTGCATGCGCATATGCAAGAGCAAGAGGCGCAGACAGAATGTCTTCCTTCGGTGACTTCATTGCCCTTTCTGATGTTTGTGATGCAGATACTGCAAGACTGATTAAGAGAGAGGTTTCCGACGGTGTTATCGCTCCCGGTTACACAGAGGAAGCACTGGAAATGCTCAAAGCAAAGAAAAAAGGTGCCTACAATGTAATCCAGATTGATGAAAATTATGTTCCCGCCCAGCTTGAGAAAAAGCAGGTTTACGGAATTACATTTGAACAGGGCAGAAATGAACTGGATATCAACGGTGATTTGCTTTCTAACATTGTTACAGCAAACAAAGTGATTCCTGAGGCAGCTCTTATTGATATGAAGATTGCACTTATCACTTTGAAATACACACAGTCCAACTCCGTTTGCTATGTAAAAGACGGACAGGCAATCGGTATCGGTGCAGGTCAGCAGTCCAGAGTACATTGTACCAGACTGGCAGGCTCTAAAGCTGACAACTGGTTCCTTCGTCAGGCGCCCCAGGTGCTTGGTCTTCAGTTTGTAGACACACTTGGCCGTGCAGACAGAGACAATGCGATTGATAACTATATTGGAGAGGACTACATGGACGTACTTGCAGACGGCGCATGGGAGAGAATCTTCAAAGTAAAACCCGAAGTATTCACAAGAGAAGAAAAGAGAGCATGGCTTGACAAGATGCAGGATGTAACTCTTGGTTCCGATGCATTCTTCCCCTTCTCTGACAACGTGGAGCGTGCGCATAAGAGTGGCGTAAAATATATCGCTCAGCCCGGTGGTTCCGTAAGAGACGACCTGGTTATCGAATGTGCAGATAAATATGGTATGGCAATGACCTTTACCGGTATCAGACTGTTCCATCACTAATCCACAGTATATAAAGGAGTCAAATCATGCGGTTACATGATTTAGAGAAATTCCAAAATATTACAATACAGTGCCATGACAACCCGGACGCAGATGCTCTTGCGTCCGGTTATGGTATATACCTATATTTTCAGTCAAAGGGCATTGACACAAAGTTAATTTATAGTGGTCCCAATCGTATCCGGAAAGCAAACCTGAAGCTTATGGTGGAGCATTTGCAGATTCCGGTGGAATACTGGCCGCCAATGAAGGATTGTCCGCTGCGGGTAGAAGGTCTGCTTATTACGGTGGACTGTCAGTATGGTGCGGGGAATGTAAGCCGGATTATGGCGGATGAAGTGGCGATTATCGACCATCATCAGGTAGAAATCGGGGATATATCCTTAAGTAGAATCCGTTCCAATTTCGGCAGTTGTTCCACTGTGGTTTGGAAGATGCTGGGTGAAGAGGGTTATGAGATAACCAATACCAAATTGGGAACGGCTCTTTATTATGGTTTATATACGGATACGAACCAGTTTTCCGAAATTTATAATCCTATTGATATGGATATGAGGGACTCCCTGATATATAATAAAGCGCTGATTAACCGTTTCCGGAACTCCAACCTGAGTTTGAAGGAACTGGAAATTGCGGGAATTGCCCTGATACGCTATAGCTATAACGACGACTACCGGTTTGCGGTTATTCACGCAAAACCCTGTGATCCCAATATCCTTGGCCTGATTAGCGACTTTTTGTTACAGGTGGATGAGATTGATACCTGTCTGGTATATAATGAGACACAGGATGGCTTTAAGTTCTCTGTCAGAAGCTGTATCAAGGAAGTGAATGCCAATGAATTGGCGGCATATCTGGCAGAAGAAATTGGTTCCGGAGGTGGACATATTGACAAGGCCGGTGGCTTTATCAGTATGAAAAAATATGAGGCAAATTTCCCTACCATGCATTCGGAAGGCTATTTTAATAACCGTATGACGGGCTATTTTGACAGTCATAAGGTTATCTATGCGGCAAAATACGATATTGATACAGAGGGAATGCAAAGATTTAAAAAGGAATCCGGAGCGGAGGGCTGCGTGAATTTAAGTGAGCTTTTCCCCTTGGGAACACCTGTGGCGGTACGTTCCGTAAAGGGTGATATGGAGCTGGATGTGGAGGAAAATATGTATGTACTCCTGGGACATCGGGGCGATGTAAGCGTGCTTCCCGGAGAACAGTTTTCCCGTTTTTATAAATGTACCGAAGAGGCATATTGCCATGTGGATTGCAGTCATTTGATAGAATATGTTCCCACACTCCGAGACCGTTCCAGCGGCAAGACAGTGGTTATAGCAGACAAAGCGAAAGTGTGCCTGCCCGCAGGAGAGACCGTTGTCCTTGCAAAGCAGCTTGAGGAAGAGGTTAAGCTCTTTACCAAATGGGATGAAGAGCATTATATACACGGAAAAATCGGGGATTATCTGGTAGTTAGGGAAGATGATTTACACGATATTTATGTAGTAGAACAGGGATTTTTCAAGGATGGTTACATTCCTTATAACTAGAGAAAAACGAGAGATAGGCGAGAAAAGAAATATCTTCCTATTTCTCGTTTTTTATGATAAGATGTTAATAATTGGTCGAACTATATTTTTATGCTGGTAGGAGTTGTATTATGAGCGAAATGGAAAACATTGTGACAACAGAAGAAGAAAAAGAAGTTGTCTCCAGAAACTTTATTGAACAGATTATAGATAAGGATTTGGCGGAGGGTGTTTATGACACTGTACACACCCGTTTCCCTCCCGAACCTAACGGATATTTGCATATCGGACATGCAAAGAGTATTCTTTTAAACTACGGCCTGGCAAAACAGTACGGCGGTAAGTTTAACATGCGTTTTGACGACACAAATCCCACAAAGGAAAAAGTGGAATTTGTAGAATCCATTAAAAAAGATATTGAATGGCTGGGAGCGGACTGGGAAGACAGACTGTTCTTCGCTTCCGACTATTTTGAACAGATGTATGAAGGTGCCGTAAAGCTGATTAAAAAAGGAAAAGCTTACGTTTCTGATCTGACAGCTGAGCAGATCCGTGAATACCGCGGAAGTCTTACAGAGCCCGGTAAAGCAGACCCTTACAGTGAGCGCAGCGTGGAAGAGAACTTAAAACTTTTTGAGGAGATGAGAGCCGGCAAATATGCGGATGGTGAAAAGGTTCTCCGTGCAAAAATCGATATGGCTTCTCCTAATATCAACATGCGTGATCCGGTTATTTACCGTGTGGCTCACATGACTCACCACAACACAGGTGACAAATGGTGTATTTATCCCATGTACGACTTTGCACATCCCATTGAGGATGCAATCGAAGGTATCACTCATTCTATTTGTACACTGGAATTTGAGGATCACAGACCTCTTTATGATTGGGTGGTAAGAGAACTGGAATATGTAAATCCTCCCAAGCAGATTGAATTTGCAAAACTGTACCTGACCAATGTGGTAACAGGTAAGAGATATATCAAAAAACTGGTTGAAGAAGGCATTGTTGACGGTTGGGATGACCCCAGACTGGTATCCATTGCAGCCCTGCGCAGACGTGGATTCACTCCCGAATCCATCAAACTGTTTGTAGAACTTTGCGGTGTTTCCAAGAGTAATTCTTCCGTGGATTATGCAATGCTTGAGTATTGTATCCGTGAGGATTTGAAACTCAAAAAGCCCCGCGTAATGGCAGTACTTGACCCTGTAAAATTGATTATCGACAACTATCCCGAAGGGGAAAGTGAAATGCTGGAGATTGCAAACAATCTGGAAAATGAATCTCTTGGCAGCCGTCAGGTTCCCTTTGGCAGAGAACTTTATATTGAAAGAGAAGACTTTATGGAGGAACCTCCCAAGAAATATTTCAGAATGTTCCCCGGCAATGAAGTGCGTCTGATGAACGCTTACTTTGTAACCTGTACCGGTTGCGTGAAGGATGAGAACGGAAATATTACAGAAGTGCATTGCACCTATGATCCTGCGTCCAAGGGCGGAAACAGTCCGGACGGCAGAAAGGTAAAAGGAACCATCCACTGGGTACCTGCGAAGGAAGCGCTGAAGGTAGAAACCAGATTGTACGAGAATATTATCGATGAGGAAAAGGGTGTTTACAATGAAGACGGAAGTCTGAACTTAAATCCCAATTCCCTTACTGTTACAGAAAGCTATGTGGAGCCCTCTTTAAAAGATGCGAAGGCTTTTGAAAGCTTCCAGTTTGTGAGAAATGGTTTCTTCTGTGTGGACTATAAAGATTCCAAAGAAGGTGCACCGGTATTTAACCGTGTAGTTTCACTGAAGAGTTCTTTTGTATTACCGAAATAAATTGATTAATATACGGAGGTATTTGGGCTATGTCAGGTTTGTTGTCAGGACTGGCGAGTTTGGGGTTAGGAAATTTAGAAGGGGCAAAGGTTTTTGAGGAGCCGGAGAAGGATAAGGTACAACAGGGTCAGGCAGAAGTTCCCCAGATTGAAGAAAAAGATCTGGTTTATGAGAAAGCTTTTGTATGTCCCGTGTGCGATAGTAAGATTACCAGTAAGGTTATGAAATCCGGCAAGGTAAAGCTGGAGGGAACAGATTTGGATTTGCGTCCCAAATACGATATCATCGACCCGATGAAGTATGACGTCATTCTTTGTTCTAAATGTGGTTTTACTGCACTTACAAGATATTTTAAGGCAATGACACCCACTCAGGTAAAGCTGATTAAGGAAAACATTTCCAAGAACGTTAAGTTGCATCCCTTTGATGGTGAAATCTACACATATGAGGAAGCAATGGAGCGTTATAAGCTGGCATTGGCATGTGCCATTGTAAGACAGGCAAAAGCCAGTGAGAAATCTTATGTTTGTCTGAAATCCGCATGGGTACTCCGTGGTTGGCAGGAGAGTCTGGATGACAAAGCTGCTGATTATGCGGCAAAAAAGAAAGAACTGGAACAGGCTGAAATGGAATATCTGAAAAATGCACTGGACGGCTTTATGGGTGCTATGGCGGCAGAAAGTTTTCCTATGTGCGGTATGGACGAAGTGACCATGGATTATCTTATTGCAGTACTTGCCATGAAATTTGGCCAGTATGACATTTCTTCCAAATTAATCGGTTCTATTCTTGTATCAGCAAATGCAAATGCAAGAATGAAGGATAAGGCAAGAGACCTTAAGGAAATGATTCTTGCTGAACTTAGAAAGTCTAAACAGTAATTGCTTGGTGAGAGTATATGTATGATATGACAATCACACTGCAGGCGGATAGTAAAAAGTGCCTGTATGAACAGATTTATGAATATATCAGAAATGAAATAAGAGAAGGGAAGCTGCTTACAGGTGAGCGGCTTCCCTCTACTCGCTCTTTGGCGGAAAAATTGCAGGTGGCGAGAAGTACGGTAGATTATGCTTATGAGCAGCTTTTGTCGGAGGGGTATATTGAGGCAAGACCCTACAGGGGATACTTTGTGTGCCGTGTGGAAGAACTCATAAGGTTGCAAGAGGATTTGGAAGAGTCCATGGTAAAACCGGAGATAGGTGCCGGGGATGCTACCGGCGTAAGCGTGACCGGAGAACCGGGTTGTCTCTATGATTTTCATCCAAATGGTATTGACATGAGCGGTTTCCCTTTTGGTGTATGGCAGAGAATAACCAAAAATGTATTAAGTTACGATAACAATGAAATTTTTGCGCTTGGAGAGCCACAGGGTGATGCAGATTTGCGGTTTACCATAAGCAGATATTTGCATGCTTCCCGTGGGGTTAACTGTAGTCCGGAGCAGATAATTGTGGGAGCGGGAAATGATTACCTGCTAATGTTATTGGAAAAAATATTAGGCCGTCATGTGAAGGTGGCAATGGAAAACCCGTCCTACAAAAGAGCCTACCGCATTTTTAATTCCTTTGCCTATTATATTGAGCGCATCGGCATGGACGAGTACGGCATGAGTGTGGAAGAGTTAGAAGAAAGCGGAGCTGCGGTGGCTTATATTATGCCTTCCCGCCAATATCCTACCGGAACGGTTATGTCCATCGGAAGACGAATGGAGCTTTTGAAATGGGCCACGCAGCGGGAAGACCGTTATCTGATTGAAGACGACTACGACAGTGAATTCAGATATAGGGGAAAACCCATTCCCTCTTTACAGGCTTCCGATACCATGGGAAAGGTGATTTATATCGGTACCTTTTCTAAGGCTATTGCACCGGCTATCCGTGTGAGTTATATGGTGCTTCCGGAAAAACTGTTAGAGGTGTATAAACAAAACTGTTTCTTTTATTCTTCTACAGTGTCCCGAATTGACCAGCGGATACTAAATGAGTTTATCAGTGCAGGATATTTTGAGAGATACTTAAACAAGGGAAGAAAGATATACAAAGAGAAGCATGATTTGCTACTGGAGTGCTTGAAACCATTTTTAAGAGACTTCAGGTTGTCCGGGGAGAATGCAGGGCTGCATGTTTTGCTTACTTCAAAAAGGGGTGTACCGGAAAAGGAACTGAGGGAAAAAGCGGCAGAGCATGGGGTTAAAGTTTATGGTGTATCGGATGCCTATCTGGATGCTTCCGGAGAAAAAGTCCCTGAGACCAATACGGTGATATTAGGTTATGCCGGACTGGATTTAAATGAAATTAAAGAAGGAATTGAGAAACTTAAAAAAGCATGGCTTGGTTAAAGCCATGCTTCTTTTATAGTGAGTTTGTGGTAATCTGTGAGTTGGTTTCGTTTAAGGCCATTTAAGTGATTCAATGGTCGTATCGCTGAACAGTTCTAATATAAATTCTTCAAAGGTTAAGGCGCCATATTCCGCTGCTTTTTCCGGATAGTAGTTTCCGTTCAGGTTAATTCCTATGCCAAGGTCGGCGAAGTATTCGTAGTGAACGTTGTTAGGCCAACGAGTATCATAGTATTCATACATTTTTACCATAACATTCGGGAAAAGGATTTCTTTTTGTTCTGTGATAACTACTGTTTCGTCTGCCAGGAAGGTAGAATAAATGTAGTCAAAATCCTGATAAATATATTTTATGTCTGCAAAATATTCTGTACTGATATTTTCTTTATTTTCATCATAAGAAACCCGTGCGTAGTAAAAATCCGGTTCTCCCATAACATATAGCAGGTCGGAATTATAGGAAAGAGTAATTCTATATTTTTTATAGTTATTCCGATACTCTACCGGATATTCACCGTCAAAAGGTCCGGTGGGAACATAATCATACTCGTAATGGTATTTTGCGTTGTCGTCTGTGATTTTATCAGTGGTTTGACCGGCGTCTCCTTCTCCGGTGCCACCGGAAGGGTATTCATCCCATGAACTTGTTACGGTGACAGTTGGAAGGGCAGTTCCGTCAGAGGTACCGCTTCCAATGGGCAGCGGAATGCGGTAAATCACCGTTCCGTTATCTTCCGTTACCAGATACTGACTAAGGTCGCCGGTCCAGTAGTTATTGGAAAGACCGGTTGCTATTGTCAAGTCAAGATCCGCTACGGAAGCACCCCTTGTTTTGGGACGTATGACTACTTCGCAGACACCGGAAGTTTCATAAAACTCCAAGGTTCTGGCAGCTACATTATCTCCGGTATTGGTAACGCGACCCACAAACAATCCGTTTCGCAGGTAGTATACATGGGAAAACATATATTTATGCAAGTAACTTGCACCGTTTTCGTCCACTCCTTCCAGGAATAAGTCCACGCCGCCGATTGCGTTTGCCTTTTCTTTGTCCCATTTAAAGAAGTAGTAAGTCTGCTTTCTGGCGGCATAATCTGCCAGAATGGCATGCTTTGCATCCAGTGCATTTTCATATACCCGGAAGTCTTCCATGCCGTAATCTAAAAGAGTTTCGATTTCTTTTGCCATCTCATCGCAAATAAGGATTGCAGCAGGCCCCAGATCCGGGTCAAACTCCAGTGCTTTCCAGGCATTGTGACCTGAAAGCATATAAATCAGCATGGAGTCTCTCATGTTCCGCAGGGCGGTGAGTCTCTTTTCACTGCTGTCGGACGTCTTGTACACGGAATAATAATAGTTGTAACATCTTTTTGCAGAATCCTGAATGCGGAGATTGCTGGTAGCGGTTATGGTTGCATCAATCTGTTTGGCTGCATTATACCAATCGGGAGCAAAGTTTGCCCCGAGGTAATCAAGAGCACCGACGCAGAATTTTCCAACGGTGTTGTTGAAGGGAGAATCCACTTTGCTATAAGCAAATTCTACCAGGCCATCGCCCATTTCCTCCAGTAGTGCCTGGCTAAGGTAGGTTTCCCCGTTATTAAAGGCCACGGTGTCTTCCAGGGCTCTGTTAAAGGCAGTGCCGTTGCCTACTCCTGAACCGGTTTTATAAATAAGTTCCACACCGTTTGCAATACCGGCGTTGATGTTGTCCATGTTGTAATAATAGGTCACTACTTCCAGGGCGTCTTTGGTTTGCATGATAGTCCGGGCATCATTTACCAGGCCTGCAGCAGTGCCTGCTAAAAGGGTATCTTCACTGAGAAGCCCCCAAAATCCGGAATCCACGGGGAAGGCTTTGGCAAATTCGCCGCTTACCTCCAGCATGTCCAGAAAAGCCCTCTCTTCCTTGAAAGTATCCAGAGAATTGATTTGTGCATTCAGGTCGGGTAAAAGAATTGCCCTAAGTGCAGAGCGGTATGACTCATAATCAGCATCCCCGGTTGCATATTTGTACACGGTGGAGGGAAGTGAAAATAAATTTCTGCAAATGTCATAAGACTGTGCCACCGCGCGGGAGTCATCGGCATTTAAAATTTCTGCTTTTCTCCAGTTTGCCATTTGATAATCTACGTCACTTAACATCTTAGATGCAGCCTTTGGTAAATTGTGCACATTTTTTGCAGGAATGATCCGGAGTGCCGGAATGGAGGAATCATACACTGCGGTAAGACATAAATCTGCGATTACGTCAACAAAAGGATAAAAGGTATACTCTTCGAAGGTATATACATCTTCCGGTTCAATCCAGTGTAATATATTTTCTTCATTCCAATTCATGAATCCGTCTTTGTCGACGGAAACGTCTGTGAAAAAAGTAATTTTGCCCAATTTGACAATAGTTTCTTCTTCTATGTACAAGGTATTGTCTTTTTTGAAAAAGATTCCTTTATATATCCCATTTTCTGCAGACTGGATATCAAGAGTGAAAAGGTTGTCGCTTGCACGGAGAGGCTGTGTGTCAATAATCTCGGTAACAATATCTGTGTCGGAGAAGGAAGAACTTTCCTCATCGCCTTCGTTTTCCTGTATATAGTCCTCCGGGGGAATGTCAGCTGAAACAGAAAGAGGCAGTGCAAACACCATGCACAGTGTCAGTAAAAAGGCACAAATACGTTTCCAATAATTTTGTCTTTTCATAGGCGTCTCCTTTCATTATTCTATGCTGTATAATCCACCGGTAAAGGCGTCATACAATTCGGTTGTCCACTGAATGGTATACATATCATCTGCCCGGATAACTTCAGCAGTAAATGTTTTTTCTATCATTTCTACTTCCTGATTTTCAATTTTTACAGCCAGGTTTTCCAGCATTTCCTTGGTTTGCTCTTCGGTTGCCTCCGTAGAAAGCATAGATAAAGCTTCTAAAAGAGCGGTGGCTACATTGGGGTAGCGGACGGTTACCGTGCAGAAACTTTCGTCTGCAGATTCAATGGAGTATGTGGTATTTAACAAAATGGCATTGCTCACTTTTGAAGCACTGTCCAATTTTTTTTCAGGAACAATATGATCTAATGCACCAAAGAAGGTTGCTTCCATGCAGGAAAGAATGTTGGCTGCTTTTTCTGCTTCTGCGATAGCTGCCAGTTCTTCGGGAGTAAGTTCCGGTTCTGTGGAGCTTTCCGGTTCAAAAGCGGGTTCCTCTTCGGAAGAACTTTCTGATTCCGGTTCGGATGCAGGTTCAGACTCGGAAGAAATCACCGTTTCGGGAACAGCGTCTGTTTCGGGGATGCTGTCCGGTTCCGGAATGGAATCTGTTTCGGGCACATCATTTGTTTCGGGCGAGGTCTCTGATTCGGAAAATTTGTCAAGCCAGGATTTTAATGCTGATCCGTCATCATCATCTTCTGACTCACGTGAACTTTCGGATTTTTTGTTGCCTGAAGACTTCGGGTTGCTGCCGCTGCCACAGGCAGTAAACATTGCCGTTATTGTCACAAGCATAAGAATTAGTAAGATTTTCTTTTTCATGATTTGTCCTCATAAGTATAGTTGATATGTAAAAATTAGGGGAATCAGATGATTCCCCTCTAGTGTTTCTATTTAATTTTTTCGGTTCCTAGTTTTCTTCGTCGAAGAATTCTTCAACCTGCTCGTTATTTTTTTCCTGAAGCTGTTCTGCTAAGGGGGAGAAGTCGCCTTCACCCGTACTCTCTGTTTCCTCCAGAAAATCATCTTCGTCAATAGCAGCGGGGTCCAACTGGACATAGGTGCGGGATTCCGGTTCGTCTAAATCCTCGCTAAAGTCATCATAATCATCATCCTCTATTTCGAAGATAGCATTATTTCCGGATTTTTTCTTTAAAAAATAATACACACCTGCTGCGGTAGCTGCTGCAGCTGCAGTGAAAAGTAAAAATTTCCCAAATTTCTTAGCCATAATATTTACTCCTTTCAATAGGGTAATTCTTAAAAAGTGATGTATAATTATTTTAATACTATTTTGCGAAAATTGGAAGAGAATATGTGTAATTTTTTCATAATTTTAATAAAAAGTTTCTTGTAAAATCCGTTTTATTTTGGTTGTCCATTCATGGAAATTGTGTTATAGTTAAATTCCGACCGGTTAGGTCAATGGGAAGAGATATAGGGGTGGCAGACGACATATGAATGGTAAATTTTTTGATCTCAAAAAAGAAAAACAGGACAGAATGATCAATGCTGCATTGAAGGTGTTTGCACTTAAAGGGTACAAGCATGCCAGCACAGATGATATTGTGCGTGAAGCAGCTATCAGTAAGGGGTTACTGTTCCATTATTTTGACAGTAAATTAGGATTATATACATTTATTTACGATTATAGTTTAAGATATATGTCTTTGGAAATGAAAAGTACGGTGCAAAAGTCTGAGACAGATATGTTTGAACTTTTAAAGCAGCAGGAGCAGGCAAAAATCCAGGCACTCCGCGGTTATCCCTATATGCAGCAGTTCCTGAACCGGTCTATGGCAGAGGATGTCAGCGAGGCTTTGCTTGCCATTGAGGATAAGAGAAATGCTTTGGCAGAGATATATGATTCTGTGTTCAGACAGGCGGATTTGAGCAAGCTCCCCGCAGATGTGGACGGTGCTAAGATTTGGAAAATGTTGGATTATACCATTAAAGGTCTCATGACCCAGCATTTCCAGGAAGATTCCTTCCATGCAAATATGTTGCAGGAAGAAATTTTTGAATATATTGATATGATGAAGAAAGTAGTTTATAAGTAAGAAAAACTTCCGTGGTTTGTGCCGCGGAAGTTTTTTTGTGATGGCGCTCGACCACCGCTTTGTCAGATTGTAATTCGCATATCACACCGTTCTTTGATGTGAAAGGTGGAAAAATAGGTGTTTTCCAGTGGAATCCATTGCTCAAAAAAACGCTTTGCCATTTCCGGGGAATTGCGGTGAAGGATCCGCTCTCTTTGCACCTCGGGGGCAATGTCCAAAAGGACGGAAAAATCATAATGGGGCGCAAGCTCCGGGTGCATGGAGTAAGCTCCTTCTATGACGCTCAGTTTTTTAGGGGAAATGTATACCGGGTCTTCCAGGCTCATGGTGGAGCAGTCAAACTTCCGGTAGCAGATGGTTTCTCCTTTTTCCAAGGGAAGAAGCACCTCGGTTAAAAAACGTTCCCGGTCAAAATTGCCGCCTGCCTGGGCAAAACGCTCCGGGGTTCTCTGATAGGGCTGAAGGAAAAAATCATCTATATGAAACAAGGTACAGCCGTAGATGTCGGTAAGCAGTTTACCTAAGGTTGATTTTCCGCCGGCACTGCCGCCTTCAATTGCGACCTTTATAATGTCTGTTTTGGAGGACGTTTCAAGGCGTCTGTCCAGTTCTGTAAAAAGAGGTAAAAAGGGAATGAATTCCTTTGCAATCACCCGGTATGCGGGCTGGTATGCTTCCCGGAAAACCTCAGAGTGATGGATGGCAGGATAACCTGCGTTTTCCCACTCCGTTGATGTTTTTTCAAATTCGGATAAAGAGAAGGGCAGCAGTCCTTCACGAATAAGCTCTTTTGCAATGCACAGTTTTTCCATTAATGCTGCTTTTCCGTTTTCCTCTCTTTTGGCGGATAAAAAGAATAAATGTCCCAATGTATTTACAGACAATCCGTCATTTAAGCAGGAAAGATGGACACGGTAATATTCTCCGTTAAGAGCTTCCGCAACGGGCGGGCAGTCGTGGGAAATGGTTTCGTATTCCCGGGAGATATAATTTGTGATATTTTCCAAGGAGGAAATCATGTGTTCGCAGCCAAAGGAACTTTGAAAGAGAAACTTAAAAAGGTCCTGTATTTGCATCTTAGGGTATGTCTTGTAATGTGTAATCAGTAATTCGCGGGTTCTTTCGCTATGGTCCATAGCAGTCTCCAATCAAAATGTTTATTTCTTTTGTTTATACACAGCATCTCCCGGATAACCGCCTTTTAATTTTTGCATACCGCGTTGGATGGCATCTTTGGAGTTTTTCCAGTCGGCGTCTTTGTTGCGGTAGTCAAATTTTTCGATGAGCCAAGCTACATCCTCATAAATCCGGTCCATATTATCCAGCATTAATTTTGAGATGCGGTTATAGAATTCCTGTCGGTCTTTGTCACTTAATTTGGTATCGGAAGCTTCGCAAAGGTCACCGAAATGAGGGAGGCAGAAGCCCTTTCCGTTCACGATTTTGGAGCGGAATTCATCATCTCTCTGGTACATCATAAAAAAGGTATCCAGATATCTGTCATAATGGTCTTTAAAGTAATTGCAGATGTAACAGGATTCTTCCTTTTCCGCAGTCCATCTGGCGATGGAATTGGTGGACTCGCCATTCTTTTTAAACATATCCTTTAAAGAAACTTTTCCGGGAGAATAACTTTTAATCTGCTGACGCATTTCACTTATGGTTTTTTTGTAATGGGTTTTTAAAATCCAGCCGTTTCCAAGGGTGTTACCGTAGTCAAACATTTTTTTGAAATGTGCCCGGCAAAAACCTGCCCTGTCGGTCTGGTCGCGGATGTCACTCTCCATATAACTGGAGCCGGAGCCTAAAACAAAGTCCAAAAGGTCTTGTTCAATCTTTCTTTCAATATAGCAAAAGGGACATTCATCGTTGGCATTTACGGCATCATTTAAGGGGATCATATAAAGCTGTTCTTTCATGGAATAAGGTTCCTTTCTTCAGGGGATATTACAAATCAATATTTCTTTTATTTTAGCCTTTAAAATAGTAAATGGCAATGCCCGACAGCCTATTTTTTTCTTGACGTTTGAGAGCCTATTTACTAAGATTAAAGGGAAGGTATTTTTTTAAAAACTATATAATATACTTAAGGAGGGTATTTCCATGAGTGACAACTCAAAAGAGAAGGCAGTGCTTGGTGAAGGCGGCATTTATGATGCAAGAACCCTGGGCGCTCCCAAAATGGTAGTCCTTGGCATCCAGCATATGTTTGCTATGTTTGGCGCAACGGTTTTAGTGCCTCTGCTGACAGGTTTGGATGTGTCCACAACATTGTTGTTTGCAGGCCTCGGAACTTTGCTGTTCCACTTCCTTGCAAAAGGTAAAGTGCCTGCGTTTCTGGGTTCTTCTTTCGCATTTTTAGGTGGTTACGCTGCGATTGCTCCGAACGGAGAAAAAGAACTTTTGCCTTATGCATGCTTTGGCGTGGCTTGTGCAGGTGTTATTTATTTGATTTTGGCAGCGCTGATTAGAATTTTCGGTAGTGCCAAGGTTATGAAGTTCTTCCCGCCCATCGTAACAGGTCCCATTATTATTGCAATCGGACTGAATTTGGCTCCTTCTGCAATTAATAACTGTAGTGCAAACTGGTTTGTTGCCATTGTTGCAATCGCACTTGTCGTTATATGTAACATTTGGGGTAAGGGAATGATTAAAATTGTTCCCATTATCATTGGTGTAATCGGCTCCTATATTGTAGCTGCAATCATGGGTGAAGTTGATTTTACAGCTGTGGCACAGGCAAAATGGATTGGCTCTCCTATTCACTGGGAAGAAACCGTATTCTCCCTGGTTGGTAATGCAGATACTGCTATGTTGATTTCTGCAGCCATTACCATCGTTCCCATTGCGCTTGCAACTGTGGTTGAGCATATCGGCGATGTTTCCGCTATATCTTCTACTGTTGGTAAAAACTTTATTAAAGATCCCGGACTTCACCGCACAATGCTGGGTGATGGTCTTGCTACAAGTATTGCAGCACTCTTTGGTGCTCCTGCAAATACAACATATGGTGAAAATACAGGTGTACTTACTTTGACAAAGGTTTATGACCCCAGAGTAATCAGAATTGCAGCAGGCTTCGCAATCCTGTTCTCCTTCTCACCTAAGGTGGCAGCGCTGATTAACAGTATGCCTGCAGCAACTGTTGGTGGTGTATCTCTGGTGCTTTACGGTATGATTTCTGCAGTGGGTGTCCGTAATATCGTTGAGACAAAAACTGACTTCACTAAGAGCCGTAACGTTCTGGTTGCAGCTCTGATTCTGGTATTGTCTATCGGTATCTCTTACAGCACAGCAGGTGCAATCGCTTTCACAATCGGAAGTGTTACAATCAGTCTGTCCGGATTGGCAGTAGGTGCTTTGGTTGGTATTATCATGAATGCAGTTTTACCCGGTAAAGACTATAAGTTTGACGAAGGAAATCTGGATGAAACAGGTGCCGATTTCGGTAATTCCGGCGAAAGACTGGAAAAAGAAGCGAAATAATAGCATATAGCTATTATAGAGAATAATAGGAAGGAAAGCGGAGTCAATAGGCTTCGCTTTCTTTTGTAATGGCGACGAGGTAAAACATAAATGAGAATCGTGGATATGCATTGTGACACCATTTCGGAATTGTTAGGCCGAAGGAGTGTAGCGGAAGATGAGGGGTTATATCGAAACAATGGTCACATAGACTTGGTGAAGTTACGGGAGAGCGGTTATCTGCTTCAAAATTTTGCCCTTTATGTGGATAAAATGGGCTGTACTGACCCGTGGGAAAAAGTGCAGGAATTGTATCTTTTGTATAAAGAGGAGATAGAGAAAAACCAGGAGATTATTGCGCCTGTATACCGGTTTGAAGATATTGGGAAAAATGAATCAAAGGGACTGATTTCCTCATTGCTTACGGTGGAAGAAGGTGGAGTATGTAAGGGTGAAATAGATAAGTTATTTAAACTATACGAACAAGGTGTCCGTATGATGACCCTGACGTGGAATTACCCGAATGAAATCGGCTTTCCAAATCTGAATGGCGTCAGGGGACAAAGAATGGAAGCATCCGCAGAAAATTTGGAGGCGGAAGAACGGGAACAATTGGTGAAGACCTATTTAAATACTCCCGATACCGAAAATGGTCTCACAGAAAAGGGTTTTGAATTTGTGTCAAAAATGGAAGAGTTGGGAATGATAGTGGATGTGTCTCACTTGTCTGACGCCGGATTTTATGATGTGCTTGCCTGTACCACAAAACCTTTTGTGGCAAGTCATTCCAATGCCAGGGCCGTATGCCCCTGTGTCCGCAATATGACAGACGATATGATACGGAAACTGGCAGAGCGGGGTGGTGTAATGGGATTGAATTTTTGTGCGGATTTTCTATCCCAGTTACCGGTAGGAGTCCATAATCCGGGAACGGTTTTGGCTATTGTAGAGCATGCGAAGCATATTGTGAAAGTGGGCGGAATAGAGGTGCTGGGCCTTGGAAGTGATTTTGACGGCATAGCGACACACGAAGAATTGCCGGATGCAGGAAAGATGCACTTGTTATATGACGCTTTGTACCGTGGCGGTTTTTCGGAGAGTGAACTGGATAAGATTTTCAGTGGGAATGTGCTTCGGGTGTATAAAGAGGTGCTGCGGTAGATGTGAATCGGAAGAGAGGGGATAAGGGATGGAGTTAAATTGGGATTTGTGGAGAGGGGAAATTTGAAGTAGTCCATGTGCCTTGTCATTGTGGTTGTTTTATGGATGCGGCACCGTTATAAGCCGCTTCTACCCTAAAGAACGATAGATGCTTATTTGGCATGATAAGAAAATGCATTATGTAAACCTATTTTCGGACTTTATCTGCCCTTTGGGCCCACAATGGGCTTTATGGGTAGATAAAATAAGTAAAAATCAATAGAAATGAAGAAGAAATGAGAAAAAATATCATGCCATTAGCATGAAAACCGCTTATTAGGGTAGAAAATGAGCCAATTTGGTTTACATAAATATAAATTTT
>JAZNGC010000046.1:0-8661 GCA_045589155.1 Lachnospiraceae bacterium | reverse complement strand
ACCGGGATTCTCCGGAAAAACATTCAATTGCACAGCATCCGCTTTCGCTATTTCAAAGGCATATTTAACAGCCAGTTTTATCATTTCACATCCATACCCTTTATTCCTTATAGCATTGTCAACCACTACAAATTTGAGCATACCTTCGTTTGTATTCAAATTCACAGAAAAGCAGAAAAAACCAACCAACTTTCCATCATCCATAGTTGCAACAAAGGGACTATCACCAAATCTTTCTTCTGCTTCTTGCAATAAATCATCAAAACCCTTTTTCTCCAGTGGATAAGGTATTAAATTTGCACACCATAGAGCATGTGAACGTTCCTCTGTTAACCATTGAGATATTGTATTAAAATCTTTATTTTGATATGGTCTTATTCTCATTGTTCTTCACCTCGTAAAATTCATGTTTGTCGAACTGTTCACCTTCAAAGTTATAAGCGCTTCAAACAAGAATGTTTTTCATCTATTGCAAAACCCCTATTTCTGTATTCCCCGTGGGTTACCACATTTTCAATAACAGCAAAAGGTCTAATGTTATGTGTCAGACTCTCAATTATAGCCATTTGCACGGAAGAAACAACTTGCCCGTCTTCCTCCGCCACCTATCGTGAATACTTTCCTGTTAACACTTCATTTTGCCATGCTTTCAAGCCCGGGAAACCCGGATATTTTTCAGCCACGTCAGCGGCTTCCTGATTATTATAAGGAATGCTCAATATTTCACATCGGATTGGTGACAATTCCTCACTTCCGATTTCCCCTTCTACCAGAGCGGCATGCACCCTGGGAAAACCTAAACTGTTACCCACACTTCCGGTATTGATTGCATACCCTTGTCCACATGTGCGTATATAGGGCATATGACTGTCTGCACATATATATCCGTGATACTCTCTGGTGGAAATCTTTGACTGAAATCCCATTGCCAGTTCATTCCAGTCATCATACGCCTGATAAAGTCTGTCTACAGGACGACCGTGAATTAACCGAAACCACACACCGCCAATTAATACCTCATCCTCCAAAGGCAGGCTTGCCAACCACTTCACACGTTCTTCCCCTAATTGGTTACAGTAAAATTCATTGTCCGGCCATTTCCTTTCCGTATAATCCCGGCAAATTCCATCATCCCAATTTCCTTTTACGAAATGCTTACAATGGCTTCTCACCCAATCCACCGCCTGATCATTTTCAGGTCCTTTGCCAACGGCATCTCCCAGAAACCAGATGTCATCCGGTGCAATTCTTTCGATTTCTTTTTCCAAAGCCCTTATTGCAGGCATATTCCCATGAACATCTGCAAGAAATAATATTTTTCCCATTGTATCTTCCTCTCAATGCATAACGAATTATTTGTCTTATCTACCCATAAGCACTAAAAAGGCTTTAAAGGGAAGATAAAATTTAAACTTATGTAAACCAAACCGCTTCATTTTCTACCCTAAGAAGCGGTTTCCACGCTAACGGCATGACAATTTTCCTCATTTTTTCTTCATTCCCATGGATTTTTCCATATTTTATCTACCCATATAGCCCATTTATGGCTCAAAGGGCAGATAAAGTTTGAAAATCGGTTTACATAATGCATTTTCCTTATCTCTCCAATCCGAAAGTCCCTTATCCCTTTAATTCCCAAGCCTTCATTTTTTCATAGGGCTCCGCTCTTGCCAATACAATTCTCTCTGCAATTGCTCCAAAGGGAGTGAATTTTTTCTGCACAATTGCAAATGCCTCCTGTAATGCCTCCGGAGTTAACTTTACAGCAATTGCAGCATGGGGAACCCAATGATTCGGCAAATAATTTCCTTTATTTCCCACCTCTGCATACTGTAACAATCTCTCATTCACAGTCTTGCAAGTGTCTAGTAAAAATTCATTCATTACAGGACCAAGATAAACAACAAGGGGATTAAATATTCCTATATTTGCAAACACAACCATGTTTTTTCTCATTGATTCCGCAATTTTTTCCATTTCTGAGAGCAGTACCTCATCATTATCCCCTTCCAGACAACAAACCGTTACATGGGGCGGTATTTTATACTGCTTCATATGATCACACCCTGTTGTCTTGGCAACTTCATCAATCATCTCCTGCATTTTATCGTGGCTTGCTTTATCAAATTCTAATGTTACCGCATAATACATATTATTTATCTCCTCCTGAATTTAAGCTTCTCTCTCAATAATCGTCATAAGCTTGTCAAATATTTCTTCCACACTATAAGAAGAAGGTGCACGTTCCGTAAAAAGGCCCTCGCTGATAAGTTCCTGTGCCGCCATAACCCCTCTTTTGTTGTACACGGAAAAATCAATCATCATCCGCTCCAGACGTTCTTCATCTGTGCTGTACAAAATCTCTTTCAGCGCTTGGAAGCCCCGTTGCACATCCCCGTATTCCTGAGGCATCCATGTGATACGAATATTTTTACTTTTCAGAAACTTACTGTGCTCGATGAGACCCATGGCTCCACCGTGATCATCTTTTGTTCCAATGACTACATTTCTAATGCCGCCCATTACCAGGGTGCCCATGCACATGGGGCAGGGTTCTAATGCCGCATATAATGTATAAGACTTCACAAAGGGATATTTTCTCACATCCAGATTACGGATTGCCTCCACCTCTGCGTGGGATACTCTGGGATTTGGAATTTCCGCCTCACCGATTTTATTTCTTCCTTCTGAAATGATAGTCCCATCCTCTGATACTATCAGAGCAGCAATGGCTTTACTTCCTTCACATAAAGACTCCCACTCCAGTTCAAATATTCTTTTCCAATACATATTAAGATCTTGATATCTCATGTTTCCCTCCGTTAACTACAAACCCTTAGAAATTTATTTGAAATACTCTGTATCAAATACTTCCAACAGATTGCTAACCGACGTAACCCCCTCCGGCACCTCTCTGTTGCTTCGATTTACCCATATTGCCTTTATTCCCGAAGATGCGGCTCCTTTAATATCACTGCTTAAAGAATCCCCAATATGTACTACATCTTCGGCTGCTAAGCCGGTACTCTTTAACGCAAATTCGAATAATTCCTTTCTCGGTTTATAGGACCTTGCATCTTCACTGGTAAATACTCCACTTGGTTTTAATCCATGATATTCTATTGCTTCCAGCACATCATCCCTGTCAATATTGGACACAACATAAACAGGCACAGGACAACTCTCAAGAAATTGCTTGGATTCCTCAAAAATAGGCGGTTTCACCCAATAGGCAAACATTAAATCGCTTAAAACCTTTGCATCTGCTGATGAATGAAAATGGTCTATTGTGCTTTTCAATGAATCGTATTCCAGTTTTCTCTGTGTCTCAAAACATTCACCATACGCCTCATTAAATGCCCTCTGAAATTCCGTCCACCAATAAGAACCTATTTCCGATTTATTCTCTACTTTTCCTGTTTCATAAATTTCTTGCGAGACTTTTTCTATTACTTCGCCGTCTTCATATACAACCGTACCATAAAAGTCTATAAAAATTGCCTTAACCATTTTTACATTTACTCCTTGGAATCTACTGTTCTATTCTTTTATACATCACAGATACACAATCTTTATCAAGTCCCGCTTTTTTATAAAATGCTTCATTATCTTCAATAGATATTAACTGTGTCGTATATATTCCCCTTGTTTTCAGATGCTCTTCCAAATTTGATATTATTTTTTTGCCCACACCTTGTTTTTTCCATTCCGGAACAACAAACAATTCTGAGACAAAGAAAAAGTCTTCATCTGCATAAGGGTCAACATAGCCAAGCGCACCACCAATCATCTCACCTTCACAAATGGCAGCTATACCCAAAGCTTCAAAATTACTCAGTATCGCTTTTACTCTTCGCTCTGCCTTTTCTTGTGTCCAATTCTCATTCCAAGGTGCCTCGGAATATGCTTTTCCCATTGCGATTGCCAAACCGCCTACATCTCTTTTATCTACTAATCTAAAACTAATATTCATATTATCCTTCCATCCCTTCTCAAGATATTTCGCAACTCCGTCATCATTATTACTTTCAGTAATATCATCTGCAATTTCCCTGATCATCGGTATGGCATTATCAACCGCTACGCCTCTTCCGACATTTTTTAAAATCTCATAATCATTCTCATCATCGCCAAAAGCAATCATTTCTTCCGGGCTGATATGTAACATTTCTCCCAAAGCCATAACTGCCTGGTATTTACCGGAATTTTTATGTGCAAAGCCATACAAATCCTCGTCACGATAAGAATACAGGCGGCAATCATATTTTTCCGCAAGTGCTTTTGCCTCATCCTGTCCCTTTAGTATGGCTGCCATTTTGTAAACCGGCTCGTCAAGCGTGTTCCCAAAATCCCATGAACTGCGCCATTTTTCCTCTATACCGGTACCGCTACATAACAGTTTCTTTCCCACACTTGCCACAAACTCAAAATCCGGTTTGCTTCGCAATTCACTTATCAGTCCGTTCGCTTGTAACTTGTCCATTGCATAGCCATGGACCATTTGTCCTTCGTGATAAATTTGGGTTCCGTCCGCCAGTATGGCATAATCAGGCGAAATAATATTGATGTATTTTTCTGCCTTAAACCAAAATCTTGCAGTTGCCACAACTACAAGCATTCCTCTGTTTTTACACTCCTGCAGTACTTTTAATGTATATTCGGAAATACTTCCGTCTGAATGCAAAAGCGTTCCGTCCAAATCTAATACAACCGCTTTCCATTTTCCCTCCATATATTGCTCCTCCTCAAAACAAGTTAAATCCTAATCTATTCTGTAAATCAATAACCTTTATTGAAATCGATTATATTCTTTTTCGGCTCATCATTTCTGTCCCGTTTCAAATTTTCACAGAATATATCAAGAATTCTCTTTCTTGTAATCAGGTTTTCTCCCCAGCCAATTCCGGAAATATGGGGCGTTAATACCACATTTTCCATAGTCCTAAGAGGATGCTTTTCAGGCAAAGGCTCCGGATCGGTAACGTCAAGAACTGCACCCCTAAGCAATCCTTCCTGCAGAGCATTGGTTACTGCATCCGTATTTACGATAAATCCCCGTCCGACATTTACAAGCAAAGCTCCTGCTTTCATCTTTTTTATTCTTTCTGCATCAAACATTCCCGCCGTTTCCGTCGTTCCGGGAAGTGCAATAATTAACACATCCGCAATTGGCAATTGCACATCTAGATTTTCTATTGTATGTATTTCGTCAAAGGCCGGATTCTCTTTTCCCGCAGTACGACAAATCCCTACCGTATGACATCCAAAGCATCTCAGTTTTTTTGCGGTTTCCTGTCCAATATCTCCCGTGCCTAAGATGAGTACTCTACTTCCCTCTATTGTGTCATTTCCCGGGATTCTATCCCATCCACCGTTTCTTACTTGTGTCCGGTATTCAAACAACTTTTTGGTTAATGCAAGGATTCCGGAAACGATATATTCTGAAATAACACACCCGTAAGCACCGGAAGCACTGGTAAGAGTAATATTATGGGGGAAATCCGGAACAGAGGTGTATTTATTTGCACCGGCCCAGGTCATTTGAATCCATCGAAGATTACTCATGGACTGAACCGTGCTGTATTCCGGCTCACCCAGTACAATTTCTACGTTTGCAAGGTCCTCGCTTCCCAGCAAATCTTTTTCACTGTCAAAAAACAGGACCTTATCTTCTTTTTCCACAGCGGACAAAATCAGTTCTCTTTCACTTTCCAAACATTTTTTGATTATGGCAATGGTTCCCATGATTGCCTCCTTCTTCTTTATCCCAGAACAATGGACTCATCATCCCGGCAAATCTGCTTCTGACAGCCATCTTTGATGCTGTATGCTTCGCCATACAAAGTGGTGGTGCCACCTGAAACCACAATATAACTTCCGTCATTCAAAGCAATAAACTCATGTCCCATACTGTCTGTATAGGTAATATCCTCAATCAAACGGAGGCCATCCAGCATTTCACCCTGAAGTTTCTGAAAATGGGGGAAGATATTTACCTTCGTTAAGCCAAGGCCCGTAATCCAACGCTGGTAATTCGGGTCGATTGCCTCCCCTTCCAATTCCGGTCCCGCATACACAAGTTCTGCGCAGTTCATAGCACCGGCACTCCAGGCAAGAACAAGTCCCTTATACTCAGACAACCGTTCCTTCAGCTGAAGTTTCTTGAAAAAAGCATTCTGTGTGGGAACATGTCCACCGGCAAGAATGATGACATCCATCTCGCCCAAACGTTCTATCACATCTTCTGTTCTACTGTCACATAAGGTAAAAAGGGAAACGCTAAGCCTACTCATTGGAAAGGAGTACTTAAAGATACTCATCATTCCATCGTTTCTCTCAAAATTATCCGGCGCAGCAGAAATCAGCATTACTTTTGCATTATCCTTCCAAAAGGTTTTTATCTTATCCAGCTGACCGTTTTTAATCCAAAGTTGTGTAGGAACCCGCTTTTCGCCTACCTTTATGGAACCACCCATGTT
The DNA here is from genome assembly GCA_045589155.1 of Lachnospiraceae bacterium. Lineage (GTDB taxonomy): Bacteria > Bacillota > Clostridia > Lachnospirales > Lachnospiraceae > Acetatifactor. The sequence goes on along the minus strand of JAZNGC010000046.1, from coordinate 2,182 downwards.
ACTCATTAATATTGCATTCATGTTTTTATACTCCTCCCCGTTCTAAGAGCAATGACTATCTACTACATAGCAAAATCTAATCTTACAAACTTTTTCCCGTTTGGTAATGGCTTTTCCTCCGTTTTCTTAAGCTGATAGCCAATTTCACTCATACAAACTACTAATCTGTTTTCTTCCATTTGATGATGGACTTCCTCCAAACAATCAAAGGCATGCACATACGGTGAATCCGACACAAAAGAATCCCCCGTGTTTATTTGTATAATGCAAGATATGTACAATGGCTTTATCAAACCTACAATCTTCTGAAAACGCTCATAACCTATGTATTCAATCAGTAGATTTGCCACAATCAAGTCCGAATATGGTAACTGAATATTAGCATCTGATAAATCAGCACAAATAATTTCCAGGGTATCCCCTAAATTACTGTAACGCTTTTTACACTCCGCAAGGAAGTCCTGATTGACATCCACGCCATACACCTTTTTAATCTTATCTTTATCAATATGCTCCAGGCCGTTTCCGCCTGCGACTCCAAGAATCATTATTGTTTCAACATCATAGGTTTCAAACTGTTCCTTCATTATCCTATTCAAAGCCTGTAATTGATGCACACTTTCCAAACTCATATGATTCTCATAATCGCTTAAATCTATCTTGGTCCATGGATTACTCATATCAATCTCTTCCACCACCTCAAGTGGTGTTTCCATTTGTTTAAACTCTTTTTTTCGCCCGGACGGCTGGCTAGTACCTTCCTGCAAATACCATGCCGCTTGCACCGCCTTCATGCCAAGGCTGCTTGCGGTTTCCAGCTCCCTGCTGCCGCCGTCTCCCACATACAAACACTCCTCAGCCTTTACACCAAGTCTTTCCATGCATCTTCTGAATATTTCCACATCCGGCTTCTGCACCCCTTCTTCATAGGACATACAAGGCACATCAAAGTACGGGAACAATTCGCTATTTCTGATTAAGTCCGTTTCTTCCGAAAAGCAGTTACTGATCAAACCAATCAGGATTCCTTTTTCTTTTAACTGTGCCAGCATGGGAATAATTTCTTCATGAAGGTTGTTAAAACATTCTTTCTTTGCAGCTTTACGTTTTGTGACGATTTTTTGTAACAGTTCCTCAGAATAACAACCACATTCTTTCAATGCTATTTCCAAAGATTCCTCCAGCGTATATTTTCCGGTAGACCTGCCATCTTCTGTTGGATACCATGCCGCCCTAAACTGTTCTGTGGATAAGCCTGCATCTGCTGCCATCTCTGCACTGAAATATAGCGGTGCCTTGTAGTGTGTAATTAAGGTCTCAAACATGTCAAAAATTACGGCACGAATCATTGTGGGTCCTCCTCTACTGAATATCATCCATTAATTCCTTAAAGAAATCATTTGTGTACCTGTTCATTTCCTCACATAAGGGAATGGTTTCCGGCAAATAACACTTATTCTTATTTAAAACATTACTCTTCATATAATTTAAAGTATCAACCAAGGATTGGCCCCGGACAGAACCGGTAATCAGGGTTTTTACGATTAAATATGTCTTTCCGCCCTCCAACACATGGGCATCGTGCAGAATCTTTCCTTCTAAAGTTTCCGGCACCTCACTTCTTTGTGATTCCCATGCTATTTTCAAGGTTTTGGCTATCATCTCTTCATCAAAATTTTGGGCAATTAGCCAATCCCGTATTTTGTCTTCTTCCTTATAGATAAAGCCGTGGAAATAAGTTGCCAATATCAAGCACTCTTCATCAATCTTATATGCACCGGCAGCAAGAATTTTTTGAACCATTTTCTTAACCAATTCAATATGCCACATGTTGTGCATAATATCTTTATCCCTATAATAAGGCTCTACAAATTCAAGTAAGGCTTTTTCATCAAGCATATTCTTATCCCCTTTCAAAGCAACCCAAATATTCGCACCGGGATTTTTACTTTGCAATAAAATATGCCAGTTCTAATGCAATATCAAAATGGCCCGCATCGTGCTGGGTTCCTTTTGTCTCTCCCTCTTTACGGCGTTCATCCCACTCCGGAGCATCCAGTAAATCACCGCTTGTAAAGAAAGTGTAGAACTCCAGTCCCCTGAAATCACACATTGCCTGCAGTGCCGCACACTCCATTTCTACAGAAATGCAACCATCCGCTTTATGCTTTTCAAAGTTGTT
>JAZNGC010000045.1:0-3586 GCA_045589155.1 Lachnospiraceae bacterium | reverse complement strand
CATTTTGATGTCAATGTACACGCCTGCAGGCATTTCCAATCTCTGTAAAGCATCGATTGTTTTTGCTGTAGGTGCAATGATATCGATCAGTCTTTTGTGAGTTCTCTGTTCGAACTGCTCTCTGGAATCTTTGTATTTGTGAACCGCTCTTAAGATTGTAACAACTTCCTTTTTTGTAGGAAGGGGTACCGGTCCGCTTACCTGTGATCCGTTTTTCTTAACTGTTTCGATGATTTTTTTGGCAGATGCATCAACTAAGTGATGATCATAAGCTTTTAATGTAATTCTCATTACCTGACTTGCCATAAAAAAAGTCGCCTCCTTTTCGCACTTTTCATTTCTAAGTACGACAAGCGGTGACTGTACACTCTCCCGTGTGTGTCCTAAACCTTTACACATACTGCTCCGGTCCTTTAGGTCTTTCACACGTCGTTTCTGTCCATCGACAGACATTTGCGTTTGTACAGTGACTTGTCGTCAGTTTCCTAACTTGACATTCGCTCCACGGAAAACCTACCTTTGGGTCACCCCATAGGTAGCAACCTCACGCTTCATAGCTATCATGCCACAGCAAGAGTTAGTATACCTTAAGTTTCCATTAATTGCAATAGGTTTTTCAAAAAAATTGTACTTTTTTTAATACATTTTATTTTTCACTTTTTAGACAAAATCACTGCATGTTTTTTGTGCTATTTTCCCTCTGTATCCTTCAAAACAAAATTAAGGACATATTGTCCCTAATTTATATTTGCCTTAATTTCAATAATATTGTATATTTACTATATTATATAGAAGAAACACATTTAGGACTTTCTCTTTGCAGAGACATTTCCTATTATAATAAGAAGAAAAGGATATGACAATATGTGGATTGCAGATAATTGGAAAGATTACGAAGTTTTAGATACCTCTTCCGGAGAAAAGTTAGAACGCTGGGGCGACTATGTTTTAGTCCGTCCGGACCCCCAGGTTATTTGGAACACTCCTCATGACCACAAGGGTTGGAAAAAGAAAAACGGTCACTATCACCGCAGTGCAAAGGGCGGCGGTGAATGGGAATTTTTCAATCTTCCCAACGAATGGTCTATAAACTACCGTGACCTGACCTTTAATTTAAAACCTTTCAGTTTTAAACATACCGGTTTGTTCCCCGAGCAGGCCACAAACTGGGATTGGTTTTCCGGTTTGATCCGCGACGCCAAAAGACCCATTAAAGTATTAAACCTTTTTGCTTATACCGGCGGTGCCACATTATCCGCAGCCGCTGCGGGTGCTGCAGTAACACATGTAGATGCTTCCAAAGGCATGGTTGGTTGGGCAAAAGAAAATGCCATCTCCTCCGGTCTAGGTGATGCACCCATCCGCTGGCTGGTAGATGACTGCACAAAATTTGTAGAAAGAGAAATCCGCCGCGGTAACACCTACGACGGAATTATTATGGACCCTCCTTCATATGGTCGCGGTCCCAAAGGAGAAATCTGGAAAATCGAGGAAAGCATCTGGCCCTTTATCGAGCTGACCTCCAAACTCCTTTCTGACGATCCTTTGTTCTTTTTAATCAACTCCTATACTACCGGACTTCAGCCCGCAGTTTTATCTTATATGATTAACACTGCCATTGTTCCGAAACACGGGGGCAAAGTTGAAGCCGCCGAGATCGGATTACCCGTAACCTCAAGCGGCCTTGTACTTCCTTGTGGTGCTTCCGGCCGTTGGAGCCGATAGCTTTAAGACGCTGCAAACATAAAAGCAAATATGATTGCATAAAGTATAATCACCAACGCAATAGTAATTAACTGTATGATAAGGTAAGCTTTACAAAAGTTTGCCTTACTTTTTTTGGTATCTTTACTAAACGCCCAGACAATACATACAATCAAACCCACGCAGGGAACCATGCTGAAAAGCAAAAGTGAACCAATCCAATCCCCCACAGAAACCGGTTCTTCCAACTCCGGCTGGTATGCAGCCATCTGAGGCTGATATTGATTGGTTTGCTGAAACTGATTTACCGGCTGCTGATATGCGCCATTGTTCATGTTACTATCCATTTATACTTCCTCCTCATATAATTAATGATAAAATAAATATATCATCTTTACCTATATAACACAATAAAGTATTCCATTCTATTTATTTTGTTTCTTCTTTGAGATTTTTTTAATGCATCTTATAACCAGCTTTACAATTAATCTGACAATCAGTATCAGTAAAATCAGAACCACCAGAATCAGTCCTAAAATTATAAAGAAGAACTTGTTGGGATTTTTCAAAAGGTCCGTAAGTTTTTTACTGGTTTCTATTACTTTACGCCCTTCCATGGTTGCATATTTGGCAGGAACTTCGCCAACACCGTCCCCATCCGAATCCTCAAATTCATTCATATATGTTGCGATAGCAACCCAAGCCTTCACTTCTTTACCATCTGCTGTAATTACCGCATCTTCGTAATTCTCAATAGGTGTTCCGTCTGCAAATTTCGGAACAATGGATAATAAGCCATAGGACATATCCGTAACGCCGCCCAACATCTGGGAAGAATAAAAATCAGTTACCACTCGGTAGAGTTTATCATCCTCCAGCTCCACCCGTTCTTCCTTGCCATTGCAAAGGTATACATCTGTAACCTTATTCAAAATCATACGGCTGGGATTAAAATTCCAATACAAACCATCGGCATAAAGTCTGGCGGTAGACATTAAGGGGGAAATACTGGCATCAATCTCTGCCACAGTTTTCAATTCTGCTCCCGTCAAATATACGCTGATCAAAGGATAACCCGGAATTCCGTCCTCACCGATTCCAAGGGAAAATGAATTAAATACGTTCTCTGTTGTAATATTACCAAGAGCATATGTATCACGGATAGTTCCATCCGGCACTACCGCAACATCCACAGGATTTGTATCCGTAGTGTCCCATTTTTCTACAGTATAGGTGTAAGCATCTGCCATAATGCTTCCCAAGTTGTATTCCCGGTTTCCTGAAATCATGGGGAATTCCACCGTGTTAGTGCAAAGCACCTGGTCCTTGGTAAATCCAAACTGTTCCAGATATTTACTATCCACCATAGCCATCAGTGCATCTACTTTTTCCTGTGTCTTTGCATCCGGCTTAATGGTTGTATCTACCGGAATAAGCCGGTAGGAATCCATAGTCCATCTTCCGTCATTCTTTTGCGTCATGGAAAGGTCGCCCAGATATATTCCATACTTTCCCGCAGACACAATATATGTATCACCGTGTACGATGGGCTCCGGTAATTTGGTATGGGTATGTCCGCTGATAATCAAATCCAATTCCGGAACCGCTTTTGCTAAAATTTCATCCTCGGATTTTTCTTCCTTAGAATCGGTTCCACTATGGGATATGCAGACAATCATGTCCACATCTTCCTTTGCTTTAATTTCAGCAACCGTTTCCTTCACCGCCTGAACCGGATCCGTAAAAAGCAGGGGCGGATTGGGCACACAGGCAAGGGCATCGATACCAAAAACACCGACAAGGGCAATCTTCACGCCCCCCTTTTCAATCATCATGTAGTCCTGTACGCCATATTTCTCAAAAGCGTCCCAAAGCATCTGCT
>JAZNGC010000044.1:0-37780 GCA_045589155.1 Lachnospiraceae bacterium | reverse complement strand
TTAACAAAATAGAAGGGTAAAATAATAATGAGTATTAGAATAATGATCGTGGATGACCACAGTTTAATGAGAGAAGGTATCAAACAGCTTTTGGAATTTGACGGAAGTATCCGGGTTGTTGCTGAAGCATCGGACGGAGATGAATGTTTGAAAGTATTGAATCTTCAAAATATAGATCCGGATGTTCTTTTATTAGATATCAATATGCCTAAGAAAAACGGCATTGAAGTTTTACAGGAATTAAAAGAGAAAAGAATATTACCGAATATGAAAGTATTAATCCTTACTGTTCATAATGAAGTAGAATATTTACTCAAGGCAGTGGATATAGGAGTTGACGGTTATATTTTAAAAGATTCCGGTTCTGTAGAATTAAAGAAAGCAATTAATGCTGTATTACATGATGAAAGTTATATTCAGCCGGATTTAATTCCTGCTTTAAACTCCAGATTAGTGTCTAGAGATACGGATAAAGATAAGATTAGCCAATTGACCAAGAGAGAACTTGAAGTATTAATTCAGGTTGCAAACGGAATGTTTAATAAGGAAATTGCATTGGCATTGGATATAAGTGAAAGAACTGTAAAGAATCATATTTCAAATATATTTAAAAAGATCGAAGTTGCAGACCGTACTCAAGCGGCGGTGTTTGCAATTAGAAATGATATAATTAAGTTGTTTTAGTAGAGGCCAACCTGGTAGAGGATATCAGGTTGGTTTTTTGTTTCACGTGAAACATTGTGGCGTGTTATTATCCGGGACACAAGATAATGTTTCACGTGAAACATTTTTACCCTATATATTGTAAAAAAGAGCGTGAAACATTTTGAAAAACGCACTATATATAGGCGTGAAACATTAATTATTGATAAAAAACTTAAAATGGGGATAATTTTTTATAGATATATAGTATTTTTAGTGATATAATTGATAAGCACGATAAGAGGAAAAGAAACGGTTTGTCTGACCGAAGTGAAAGGCGAAATATATGGGTAGAATTATTGCAATTGCAAACCAAAAAGGTGGTGTGGGAAAAACCACCACATCAATTAATCTTTCTGCATCTTTAGCAGAAAAGGGAAAAAAAGTATTAGTAATCGACACGGATCCCCAGGGAAACACCACTAGTGGGTTTGGTGTGGACAAGAATGATTTAGAAGACACTATATATGAATTAATACTCGGAGAATGTTCTATAGAAGACTGTATCATTAAAGATGTAGTTAAAAATGTTTCTATTCTTCCTTCGAATGTTAATTTAGCTGCGGCCGAAATTGAATTAATTGGTGTAGAGAGAAAAGAATATATTTTAAAGAAAGAAGTAGATTGGGTAAAAGATCAATATGATTTTATTATTATTGATTGCCCCCCTTCCTTAAATGCATTAACAATTAATGCTTTAACTACTGCTGACAGTGTATTAGTTCCTATTCAATGTGAATATTACGCATTGGAAGGATTAAGTCAATTAATACATACGGTAAATTTGGTAAAAGAAAGATTAAATCCGGATTTAGAAATGGAAGGTGTTGTATTTACCATGTATGATTCCAGAACAAATCTTTCTATGCAGGTGGTGGAGAATGTTAAAAACCATTTAAATCAGACGGTTTATAATACTCTTATACCCAGAAATATCAGATTAGCAGAAGCTCCCAGCTATGGACAACCTATTAATATTTATGATCCACGGTCTGCGGGTGCAGAAGCTTACATGAAATTAGCAGAAGAAGTAATAAAATATAACGAATAGAGAAAGGAACAAAATCATGGCAAGAGGATTAGGTAAAGGTTTGGATGCACTGATTCCTGCAGGACCTGTAGAAGTAAAGAGTAAAAAAGAGATAGTATCTAATAATACAGTTGAAACAAAAGGTCCTGAAACTTTTGTAAAGATCACTATGGTGGAGCCTAATAGAGAACAGCCCCGTAAAAATTTTGATGAAGATGCGTTACAAGAGTTAGCAGATTCCATTAAACAATTCGGATTGTTACAACCTATTTTAGTGCAGGATAGAAAAGATCATTATGAGATTATCGCCGGTGAGCGTAGATGGCGTGCTGCTAAAATTGCCGGATTAAAAGAGGTTCCTGTTATTATAAAAAATTATACAGAGCAGGAAATAGTAGAAATTGCTTTAATTGAAAATATTCAACGAGAAGATTTAAACCCTATAGAAGAAGCTCAGGCATATAAAAAGCTTCTGACGGAATTCAATTTAAAACAGGATGAAGTAGCAGAGAGAGTTTCAAAAAGCAGAACAGCTGTTACAAACTCAATGCGTTTGCTTAAACTCTGCGATAAAGTGCAGCAGATGGTTATTGATGAAATGATTACCACAGGACATGCCCGTGCCCTTCTCGCTATTGATGATGCAGAAGAACAATATACTATTGCTCAGAAAGTATTCGATGAGAAATTAAGCGTACGTGATGTAGAGAAAATGGTGAAGAATCTTCATAAGCCTGCTAAGCCTAAAAAAGTGGACGATAAAGCTTTAGAAGTAATTTACCAGGATATTGCAGAAAAATTAAAGGTAGCACTTAGCACAAAAGTATCTGTAAGTTCAAAAGGAGATGGCGCCGGAAAAATAGAATTAGAATTCTATAGCCATGATGATTTAGAACGCTTGATGGATATTTTACTTCAAAGAAATTAGTTGACATAACAAAGGAGCGAAAAGATAAATGACAGCCGGAGAAATATTGACCGTCAGTAAAATTTTATCTGATATAGGATTAGGAAATTTAGATATTGGTTACATCTTAATTGGATTACTGGGTGCAATCATAATTTTATTAATTTGTCTAATTGTACAAATTGTAAAAAGTAACAAATTGAAAAAGAGACTCGACAAATTTGTTTTAGGAAAAGATGGAAAGAGTCTTGAGAAAGATATTATCGCGATATATGAAGATAATAAATTTCTGAAAAACGCAACAGAAAAGAATAAAAAAGATATTCGTATTTTATATAAAAACATGGAATCAACATTCCAGAAAATCGGTATTGTAAAATACGACGCGTTTCGTCAGATGGGGGGAAACTTAAGTTTTTGTCTTGCATTGCTGGATGAGAATAATAATGGTTTCATTATGAATTCAGTTCATAGTACTGACGGATGTTACACTTATACAAAAGAAATAACAAATGGCGAATGTGAGATAGACCTTGGAACAGAGGAAAAGAAAGCATTGAATATCGCCATGGGAGATTAAATAATATAATAAAATCGGTAGGAGAAGGGGTATGAAGGAAAAGAGAATCACAGAGCTTTGCGGAAACGAAGTTTTGGGAAGACCTATTATATCTTCAGAATATCAGGTTATTTTGCCCGAGGGTGCCGTTTTAAAACCGGAATATATAGAAAAACTAAATGAGCTTGGTATTACAAAAGTGTATATTAAAGAAGATCAAGTGACAGAAGAGGTTGCTATTTTAAAAGCAGATGTGGAAAAAAAGGTAAAAGAAAAAGTAAAATCTGTTTTGGAACATCATACTTACTATAATAGCAGTGACCTGGAAGCGTTAATACAGGAAGCAGACGATGTCATCTCAAATATAACCGATGAAGAAGAGGTTATGGAACAGGTCTATGATATTAAAGAGAGAAGTGCTGATATTTATGAACATTCTCTTAGTCTTTGTACTTTGGCTGTGGTAACGGCCTGCAAGATGAAGTTATCCAAAGATATCGTTCATGATATTGGTGTGGCATGTCTTTTACATGATTTGGGATTAAGATATCTCACAATTGTATATGAGAATCAAGATTTATCTCTTTTGAGTCCTTCCGATTTAACGGAATATAAAAAACATCCTATTTATGGATATTCTGCGTTAAAAGACGAAACATGGATATCTGAGACAAGTAAAAATATTATTTTATGTCATCACGAGAGAAAAGATGGTTCCGGTTATCCATTGAAGATAACAAAAGTCCAAAAAGAATTGGCAATCGTTCATGTATGTGATACATTTGATGAAATGATTTGCGGTGTCGGATGTAAAAAAGTAAAAGTTTATGAGGCAATTAAGTTTTTAAGAGAAAATAAAGGTATAAAATTTGATGCCGAAGTCGTAGACGAATTTCTACAGTTTGCAGCTGTTTATCCGGCGGGTACTATGGTTTATACAAATGAAGGTGAGACAGCTATCGCAATACGGCAGAATAAAGAATACCCGGACAGACCGGTAATCCGAATTTTAAAAGACCGGTTGGGAAATAATGTAACTACAGATATTACCAAAGATTTGTCCGAGTGTGAACATATTCATATTGAAAAAGTTATTGATTAAATTTAAATATAAGGAGAGCGTGTCATGTTAGACATTAAATTTTTAAGAGAAAACCCGGATGTGGTAAAAGAAAACATCAAAAAGAAATTTCAGGATCAGAAATTACCTCTGGTTGATGAAGTAATAGAGTTGGATTTACAAAGCCGTAAAACTCAGCAGGAAGCAGATGATCTTCGTGCAAACCGTAACAAGATTTCTAAAGAAATCGGAGCTCTTATGGCTCAGGGTAAAAAGGAAGAAGCAGAAGAAAAGAAAGCCTTGGTAGCAGCAGGTGCAAAGAGACTTGCTGAGCTTGAAGTTATGGAAGGCGAGCTTCAGGAAAAAATCACAAAGATTATGATGACTATTCCTAACATCATCGATGATTCTGTTCCTGTTGGTAAAGATGACAGTGAGAACGTGGAAATCCAGAAATACGGCGAACCCGTTGTTCCGGAGTTTGAAGTTCCTTATCATGCAGATATTCTCGATAGAATGTCCGGACTGGATAAAGAAGCAGCAGGACGTACCAGCGGTAACGGATTCTATTATCTGATGGGTGATGCTGCAAGAATCCATTCTGCTATGATCAGTTATGCAAGAGATTTTATGATTGATAAAGGATTTACTTATTGCATTCCTCCTTTCATGATCCGTAGCAGTGTTGTAAACGGCGTTATGAGTTTTGCAGAGATGGAAGCTATGATGTATAAGATTGAAGGAGAAGACCTTTTCCTCATTGGTACATCCGAGCATTCCATGATTGGTAAATTTAAGGGACAGATGGTTCAGGAGGCAAGCCTGCCTATTACAATGACCTCTTACTCTCCCTGCTTCAGAAAAGAAGTTGGTTCTCATGGTATCGAGGAGAGAGGTGTTTACCGTGTTCACCAGTTTGAAAAGCAGGAAATGGTTGTGTTATGTAAACCAGAAGAATCTATGGACTGGTATAACAAAATGTGGTCTTATACAGTTGAATTTTTCCGCAGCTTAGATATTCCTGTCCGTACACTGGAATGTTGTAGCGGTGATTTGGCAGACCTTAAAGTAAAATCCTGTGATGTTGAGGCATGGAGCCCCAGACAGAAAAAATACTTTGAAGTTGGTTCCTGCTCTACTCTTGGAGATGCTCAGGCAAGACGTCTTGGTATCCGTACAAAGGGAGAAAATGGAACATACTATGTGCATACATTAAATAATACCGTACTTGCATCCCCCAGAGGATTGATTGCATTCTTGGAAAATAACGTAAACGAAGACGGAAGCGTTAATATTCCCAAAGCACTTCAGCCTTATATGGGTGGCAAGGAGAAGATCGGCTAAGAAAGGAATTTCAATGCATAAATATTTGCGTGCCATCGGCTTCAGTGAATATACGGACAGACAAAAAATGAAAGAGATGATTGCAGATATTGTTCTTTCTGCCACGACCCGTGCATATACCACTAATGCAGACGATTTACTCCTCGGTGAGTTTTGTAAAGATTATGGTGAGGGCATCGGAATGGCCGTCTGTGGTCAGTTTGATGATTCGGATAAGTTTATCTATGATTATTATTATCCTTATCTGCGCGGAACAGGTATTTCCTCTGAGGAAGATGTTTCCGTGGAACGTCATGCAGCAAAGGAATCTTATGCCGGAATATGTGACGATTCCAAAGTAGGAGTATCATTAATCTTTTATTTACAGAATATGATTCCATACGTGAAGGCACAGGTGACAAAACAGCTTCCCATCAGGGGAACAACGGTGACACTGTCTGCGCTGTCTCTTCAGGGAACCATAATGATGCCTATCCAGAAAAACGAAGAGCAAAAAAAACAGGTTAAAAAAGAATCTACAAACAGAAGAAATTTAATTGCTGCTGCCAGAAAAGGTGATGAAGAAGCAATTGAAACGTTGACCTTTGAGGATATGGATATTTACACAACCATATCTAAGAAAATTCAAAAGGAAGATGTCTTCAGTTTGGTAGACACCTATTTTATGCCTTATGGAGTAGAATGTGACCAATATTCTATTTTAGGTGAAATTTTAGATGTTCATCCCATCCGGAATAAAATGACCGGAGAAGAATTGTACCATATGACAGTAAACTGCAACGAGCTGACCTTCGATCTTTGTATTAATCAGGAGGATTTATACGGAGAGCCTGCAGCAGGGCGCAGATTTAAAGGAACCATATGGTTGCAGGGATATATAAATTTTCCTACAGAAATATAAAAAAGATATCAAAAAGACCGGGCAGAGCGATTGCACGTTTTGCCCGGTTATGATATAATCTGAAACGGTCTGATGTTTATATCAGACACATATAAGTTTCCTTAGTTAAATGGATATAACAGCCCCCTCCTAAGGGGCAGTTGAGGGTTCGATTCCCCCAGGGAACATAAAAAAACATAACCGCTATAACGGTTATGTTTTTTTTTATGATTATTCTTCGCGAAACCGGAAGTTGGACACTAGTTCCTTCATGGATTGTGCCTGGGCAGAAAGTTCTTCGCTGACAGCAGAAGTTTCTTCTGCAGAAGCAGAATTATTTTCAACAACAGTAGAAATTTGTTCAATACCGGCTTCAATCTGCTTCAACATTTCAGCTTGAGACATAGATTCTTTTGCCGATTGTTCTGCAATTGATGCGAAAGTAGTCATACTTTCCAATACCTGACTAAATGCGTCTGCAGTATGTAAGGTAATGGTATTTCCTTTTTCTATTTCCTGTAAGGATTTAACAATTAAATCTCTTGTGGAAACAGCGGACTCAGCACTGTCAGCAGCAAGTTTACCGATTTGGTCGGCTACAACAGCAAATCCTCTACCGGCTTCACCGGCGCGTGCGGCTTCAATGGAAGCATTTAGGGATAATAAATTGGTTTGTGAAGCGATATCTTCGATAGCATCTATAATTTTTTCAATTTCATTGGAAGTTTCGGTAATACGGACCATAGCTTCTGTAAGCTCGTGTATTTCTTCGCGGCTCTTTTCTGCATCGTTGGCAGCAGCAGCCATTTGGGAGGCTGCCTGAACAGCGCTTTCTGCACTTCCGGCTGCAATACTTGTAACATTTTCGATAGTAGCTGTTAATTCTTGGACGGCGCCGGCTTGTTCGGTTGCACCTTCCGCAAGAGATTGGGAACTGTCTGCCAATTGTTCGGAACCAATAACAACCTGATCGGACATTTCAGTGATAGATTTTAATGTCGTATTCAACTGTCGGTTCAATTTGCGCATACTGGAAAGAATTTCTTCAAAGTTGCCTACATAGTTTTCTTCATGATGGCTATGTACATTAAAATTACCATTGGCCATTTCTCCAAGAATCACATTCACTTCATCAATGATAATATTTAAGCTTTTACAGGTTTCATTAAAATCATCAGTCAATTCACCAAGCTCATCCCCTGATAAATAGTCTACAGTAATATCAAGGTTGCCCTGTTTCATTTGGTTCATAGCATCTTTTAATTTATTAACAGGTTCAACAATCATCCGGGTCAAGGTTTTCATGTACTTGTCAGCAGAAACAATAATAAAAATAACAATGAGAAGTAAAATTGCGATATTTGCCACGGAAAATACAGTGACTAAATTGTTATCACTATTAATAATCGATAAAACACTAAGTACGATGGATATAATAGCAGCAACAAAAAAAGTTTGTAGGAGGAGAGAAAAGGTAGTCCTGATTTTGTAATAGATTTTTAAGTTTAAAAATTTGTCTTTCATAGGTAAACTCCTTTCAAATTACATAAACATTTTAATATATTTGAATGATGCTTACAAGAAGATATAAAAAACCCCTAACAAGTTTTTTGTTAGGGGTTTAAAAGTATTAAGCTTCTTTATCTTCTTTGATAGGTTTCTGTACGAAGAAGAGACTTACCAGTAAAGCAATAATGTACATTGCAATTGTTACATAAAGTACTGTCTGATAACCGGTAGGGTTAACGGTAATCATTTCAACTGTTCCGTCGGACAATACATGTTCGATCTGTTCTTCAACACCGAATTTGTTTACAATCCAGTTTGCAAGCTGGTTACCGGAAAGACCGGCAAATGCCCAAGCGGACAATGTAATACCGTGAAGGGCAGAAATGCTACCCATACCATATTGGTCGGAAAGAAGAGTGGGAACGTTGGAGAAGCCTCCGCCGTAACCTGCGTTTACTACCATAATAAGTGCAATTACAAGAATGATTAAAGCAGGATTGCCGGCACCGTTTTTGATACCGCCTGTGAAGATAACCACTGCTGTAAGTGCGATGGACATAATAAAGATAAGTTTGTAAATAGTATTTCTGTCTTTCATCTTATCAGCCCATGCGGATAATCCCAAACGACCGCCTGCATTGAAGATAGCGGATACTGTGGAAATAATTCCAACGAAGGATGCAAGACCGATACATTTAACAATCATTTTCTCCTGGGAGATAAGTGCAAGACCACAAGTAATATTGATGTAGAACATCAACCAAATACCAATATAGTTAATGATAGGTCTTGTTTTGATAACGGACATAATTCCCTGTCCTTTTTCTTTCTTCTGAGGCTCATGCCAACCTTCGGGTTTTTTCAGAAGTAAGTGACCAACAAACATCATTACAAAGTAGATACCTGCAAGGATAAGGAACATTTTGTAGATACCACCTTCGCCAAGGCCTTTCAGCATTGCTTCCATGATAGGGCTGGCAATTGCTTTTGCTGCACCAAAGCCTGCTACTGCAAGACCGGTTGCAAGACCTTTTCTGTCTGCGAACCAAAGCATAAGTGTTTTAACGGGGGAAAGGTAACCTGTACCAAGACCGATACCCATGATCAAACCGTAGCACACATAGATACCAATCAGTGCAAGAAGACTACCTTTGTTCTGGCCACCGTACCAAATAAAGAAACCTGTACCTGCCATACCTGCTGCAAAGCAAATGGTTGCAATCAGGGAAGATTTGTGGATGTCTTTTTCTACAACGTTTCCAAGGAATGCAGCAGACATACCAAGGAAGAAAATAGCAAAGCTGAATGCCCACTCGGTTGCACCTTTGCTGAATCCGATGTAAGAAGCGATGTCCTGACTGAAGATAGACCAGCAATAAACCGTACCGATACTGCAGTGAAGAAGCAGAGCGGGGATAGCGGCGCGGGTCCACTTGTTACTGAATTTTTTCATTTTTTTACCCTCATTTCTGATTTGTGTTTCGTCAAATATGTATTTATCCGGCGAATAATTAATATACAATGCCCTAAAAAAGAGCATATCCTAAGACATTCTACTCCCTTTTTTTGTAAAATGCAAGAATGTACTTATTATTATACAATATCATGATATTCCACGTTCACAGGTGAATTTTTAATAGAAGTTGACATTTGTTAACCACTGTGGTATTTTAAGGTTAACAAGTGTCAACTATTTTATTTACAAAGCGAGGTAAACAAATGAAACAAATAGGGCTTTCTGACGGAGAATGGAAATTGATGAATCTTTTGTGGGAGCAGTCCCCTCGAACCTTAGGAGAAATGGTGACTGCTTTAAAAGAAGACACAGGTTGGAGTAAGAGTACTATATATGTGATGTTAAAGAGAATGCTGGATAAAGGTACCGTAGAAATGCGGGAAGATGAAGGACTGCAAAAATATTATCCTATGCTGAATCAGGAAGAGACAGCCCGTGAAGAAAGCAAAAATTTTTTATCCAAGGTTTATAAGGGAAGTCTTAGTATGATGGTGGCCTCTTTGGTGGGACAGGATTCTTTGAGCCAACAGGACATTACAGAATTACAGAATATTTTGAAGGAAGCGGAAAAAAGAAGGTCTGATAAATAAGGGGGAAAGAAAGGAGGGTATATATGATTACTTGGATTGTTTCATCTACAGTTTTAATACTAATAGTTATATTACTAAGGCAGATATTTAGAAAGAAAATCAGTCACGGATTACAATATATATTATGGTTTCCGGTATTGCTTCGCCTGCTTATTCCGGTGACACCTATTGAGAGTGATTTCAGCATAATGAATTTGTTGCCAGAAGAAAGTAATCTAGAATCGGAACAGCAAGAGTTTATATTTACAAATGGAGTGTCAGGTGAGGAATTCATTAGGGATATGGGTGAGGATGTCTCTGCTAATATTGATAAGAACGGAGTTGATCAGACAAAAAGTACTCTTGCAAATAATGATACCGTAGCCGGAATACAGTCGGGTATTCAAAATAAAGCAGAAAATCCGGTAGAAGCAATTGTACAGAAGGGAACAGTCGCTGAGTATGCTGTTATGGTGTGGGGGATTGGAAGTCTGATTATGGCAGCAGTCTTACTAGGAAGTAACGTGAGATTTTACTTGCGATTAAAAAAATGCAGAGTTCTTTTTGAAACTGGGGAATATTTTAGTTTACCGTTTAAAAAACTTTTGCCTATCTATATGGTAGAACATTTGTTATCACCCTGTCTTTTTGGCGTTTTTTCGCCTGCGGTTTATGTGACAGCCAAAATAAAGGAGTCGGACGTATGCACAGAATATGTGATAGCACATGAACTTTGTCATTACAAGCGTATCGACCATATTTGGGCATTGGTAAGAGGTCTTTGCCTGGTAATCTGGTGGTGGAATCCTTTTGTGTGGATAGCGGCAAAGTTGTCTGTGCAGGACGGAGAACTTGCCTGTGACGAGGCCGTGGTTCGTTTGATTGGAGAAGAAAGACGTATAGATTATGGACACACGTTAATAAATATGATTCCGATTAGACAAACAGGTGCAAATCTTCTTTGCGGTGCTACTTCCATGGGAGGTTCTAAGAAAAATATAAAAGAGCGTTTGCAGACTATTGTGTCAAAACCGAAAACCTTCGTGTGGGCAGCAGTGGTGGTTTGTATTTTAGTGGTATTTGCACTGGTTATGACACTAACGGGTGCCAGTAACAAAGAGCCCTCCGATGGTGGAAGTGGGACAGGGGAAAGTGAAAAGGAGAACGTTTCTTCAGAAATTGTAGAAGAAAAATCCCCTGTAAGAAAACTAACAGAGGAAGAAAAAGAGGCGCTCTTTGCGTATATTGCAGAAAACTATGCGGAAGATGATTTCCTGAAAATATACGATTGTGTATCACAGCCCGAGTTTAAGATTTTACCAAAGGAAGAGTGGGACTTATCTGATACAGAAGAGGAAGTAGCTGCTGTAATTATGATGGAACAAGTGGTTTTCTGGAGCAACGAAAGCTATTCGATGGGACCTCAGTGGGGCTCCGGTTTATGGAAAACTATGATATATATTGGGGAGAAAGAGGGAAAGTTAGAAGTTGTAGATAGGTCAATCCCCATGGATATCAATGATGTGGCAAGACCTTCAGAGGCAAATGCCAATGAAGAGACGTTGGCTCTGATAGAAAATTTGGGTATTACCCATTCACAGTATAGAGATTTATTCCATCAAATGGAAGGGTTACTGGCTGCAAAGGTTGACCATGAGTTTGATTCCTATTTGGATTTTTCACAGGAGGAATACGATCGGTACATTACCGCCAGAAAGGATTACTTCGCTTATGCAAGTGAGCAAGTGGAAACATGGAAGTTAAAAGTTATACATATTTATGACTGGAGCAATCGTAATTATAATTATGAAGATGACGGAACACCGGGGTTTGTGGACCAAGATGCCGAATATTATAATTGCACAGAGAAAGTAGACACCGGCAAAGACAATCTGACAGCTGAGGTAGTAGCTATTTATCAAATAGGCGAGCACGAAATTGGACAACATGTACGTATTACTGATGAAAACACCGGTAAGGTAACGGAAATGGAGTACAGGTTTACCTATATTCCCCAACAAGTAGAATGGCCTGATAGCAGCAGGATGTTTATCATTGGCGGACGAGTGCTTTCCGAAACTTACTAGATCCCCAAAAAAGTTATGGATAAATAGGAAAAAACGTGCTACACCTCCCTTCCCAATTTACAAACCCTGTTATCTGGGATAAAATATATTTTAGTTAGTTGTAAGAACCTATCTGTCTACACAAAAATTCTTGCCCGGACTGTTAAAAAAGCGTCAGCACTTGGATTTTCAAGCAGACCTGCGCAGAAAATCCTTAGTACTGTTACGCTTTTTTCCAAGCGGGAGCGGGTCCGTTCAAGAATTATTTGTGTAGACAGATAAGAAAGTTATTACAAAAATAATTTTATCCCAGAGAGGTATACCATTATGAAATTTAAAGACATGCCCTACGAGCGCGTAGATTTTGCAAAAGCAACCGAGGAAATGAATGAGCTGATTGCGGAATTCAAAGCGGCAAAAAGTGGGGAGGAACAATTTGCTACACATCAGAAATATTATGCACTTAGTGATAAGATTGCCACACAGTTTACTATTGCCTACATCAGACATGATGTAGATACAACAGATGAATTTTATGACAAAGAGCATGATTATTATGATGAACAGTTTCCTGTTTTCCAAAACGTAATGCAGGAATATCAGAAAGCGATGTATGAATCACCTTATCGCGAGTTTTTGGAGAGTAAAATCGGTAAAGTTGCTTTCAAAAATATGGAAAATAGTTTGAAGGCTTTTGATGAAAAGTTGATTCCTTATATGCAGGAAGAAAATGCTCTTGTATCCGAATACAATAAGTTGATTGCAAGTGCAAAGATTGACTGGGAGGGTGAAACCTTAAACCTTTCCCTTATGCGTCCTTATCTCACAAATGTGGATAGGGAAATCCGTGATAAGGCATGGAAGAAATATGCGGCTTTCTTTGAGGAAAATGGGGATAAGTTAGACGAAATCTATGACAAACTGGTGAAAAACCGTGATGCCCAGGCAAAAGAGATGGGATACAAAAACTATGTGGAGCTTGGTTATTACCGTATGAACCGTAATTGCTACGGCAAGGAGGAAGTGGAAACCTTCCGTAACCAGATCAAGGAATATTTTGTTCCCTTCGTAAGCAAACTCCATGACCGGAGAAGAGAGAGACTTGGGTTAGAGAAACTTTCCTATATTGATGAAAGCGTTTATTTCCTGAATGGAAATCCTGCACCTGTAGGTACACCGGACGAAATTATGGAAAGCGGTCTTAAAATGTACAGAGAGCTTTCTCCCGAGACAAAGGAATTCTTTGAGTTTATGATGGAGAATGAGTTGTTTGATGTCCTTGGCAGAAAGACCAAGAAGGCCGGTGGTTATATGACATATCTTCCGGTTTACAATTCTCCTTTCATTTTTGCAAACTTTAACGGAACCAGTGGAGACGTGGATGTAATTACCCACGAGTGCGGTCATGCGTTCCAAGGTTTCCTTTCCGGAAAAGACCCTATCCGTGAACATGCAGAAATCACTATGGAAACCGCGGAAATTCATTCCATGTCCATGGAATTCTTTACAGAAAAATGGATGGAGTTGTTCTTTGGTGACAGAGCGGAGGATTACCGTTCCATGCATTTAGAAGATGCAGCTGCATTCATCCCTTATGGATGTATGGTAGATGAGTTCCAGCACATCGTTTATGAAAATCCGGAAATGACTCCTGCAGAGAGAAACGCCGCATGGTCCAAATTGGAGAAAGAATACAAGCCCCATTTGGATTATGAAGATTGTAAGCGGTTTGCGGAAGGCGGTTTCTGGCAGAAACAGCAGCACATTTATAATTCTCCTTTTTATTACATTGATTACTGTATTGCCCAGACCTGTGCAATGGAATATAAAGTAATGATGGATGAAGACTTTAAGAAAGCTTGGGAAAGTTATTTGAGACTGTGTAATCTTTCCGCTGCGGATTTCTTTACCAACATGGTTCCTGCCGTTGGTTTGGTAAGTCCTTTTGAAGAGGGATGCATCAAGGATATGGTGGCGAAACTGGAAGAGAAAATAAAATAAAAAACAAAAGAACCCGATTTTCTTACAGCTTAAAAGCGTATAGAAAATGCGGGTTCTTTGCCATTAAAATGAAAATACCATAACTTGATTATTAAAGATTCGTATCTTAATTGAGAGTAAAAAACAGGGAATTCTTTTGGAGGGAGAACTATGAAAAAGAAAAGAAATCAAGTATTTGCGGTAGTAGTTATTTTAAGTATACTTCTTTGCACTGCTTGCGGAGGAACGAAGGAAGAACCAAAAGGAATGGTGCAGGCGTCGGAGCCTTTGACGAATAGCACGGAAGTGATAGACGAAGAAATGGGTGCCTTGCCGGTAGATGCTGACATGGATGAACTGGCAGCAGGAATCAACCGTTTCGGGTTTAATTTATTTGCCGAATTGGAAAAAGGGGAGAATCAATTCTTTTCCCCCTATAGCATTACAACTGCTTTTTCTATTTTAGATATTGGTGCAGGCGGAGAAACCAAGGAAGAAATAGAAAAAGTATTTGGCATTAAAAATTTAGATAGCTGGAGTTTTCTGATGCATTCTTTTATGAATACACAGTGGAGTGAGGATACGAAGGTACTTACAGCTAATTCCATATGGGCAAGTCCCAACGGCATATG
Source organism: Lachnospiraceae bacterium (assembly GCA_045589155.1). GTDB lineage: Bacteria > Bacillota > Clostridia > Lachnospirales > Lachnospiraceae > Acetatifactor. Next base: position 23,026 of record JAZNGC010000044.1, on the reverse strand, counting down.
GTCTGAGAATGTGAGCGATGAATTTTTTGCACCGGTAGAGTACTATTACGGCTGCGACGTTTTTGAGGCTGATTTTTATAATGACTTGGAAAATGTTTCAAAGCAGATTTCTATATGGGTGGACGAAAACACACAGGGAATGATTCCGGATTATAAGACTGCGTCCCAAAGAGATACTGTTATGTCTATTATCAATACCGTATTTTTCGAAGGAAAATGGGAATATCCTTTTAAAGGGGAAGATACAGAGCCTTTAGATTATTTCAGAAATGAATCCGGCGAATGGGAAAAAGGAATCCCTATGATGAAGCAGTGGCAGGTGGATTTGCGTTATTTTGAAACCGAAGAATTTCAGGGGATAGAGCTTCCCTATAAAGATAGTACTCTGGTTATGGATATTATACTTCCTAAAAATAACAGCGTTGGAGTATATCATAATTTGTCTGTGGAGGAACAACTGTCTCTTTGGAGCCGGTTTGACGAAGCATCACAGGAAACGGTGGAAAAATTGGAATTTCCTGCCTTTACCATGGATTTAAGTATCGATGATTTGCCGGAAACTTTGAAGGAAATGGGAATTGTGAGTGCATTTAGTCCCAATGCGGATTTAGATATAATCGGACCGGACCGTTATGTATCGGATGTGGCACATCGTGCGAAGATTGAAGTATTTGAAGAAGGTACCCGTGCAGCCGCTATAACAGAGATTGTTATGATGGAGAGCACTGCAATAAAACCGGAGAAAAAGATAGAGTTTATTGCAGACAGTCCCTTCGTATATATAATCCGGGATAGAGAAAGCGGAATCATTTTGTTTATGGGTCAGATAACTACATTGAAATAAATTCCGGTCGCTTTACAGGGGTAGATAATTTATGAATTTTAAGTGAAAAGACTACACATTCTTGATTTTTTCGGCTATAATATAGGGACATGCGATAAAAAGGAAGGAGATACCTAAAATGGCAGAAAACAAGAAGGTTGTGACCGAGACAACAGAAAAGGTTATGACCAAATATGATAAAAAGATTCAAAAAAGAAAAGAAGCGGAGCAGAAAGCAAAAAGAGAAAAATTGAAATCTCATCTTACCAGTGCAGCGATAGTAATAGCAGTAATTGCATTTATTGCTTATTTTCCTATCAAAAACGGTATTGCAACAAACTCCACTTATATGCAGGTGGGAGAGGCGAAGATTACAGAATTAGAATTTGATTATTACTATAATCTTTCTGTAAACAACTTCCTGTCCCAAAATGACTACTTATTAGCTTATATGGGCTTGGACACCAGCAAAGATTTTGCTGACCAGGAGTACAATGAGTACCTGACATGGGACGATTATTTCCAGCAGATTACAGTGGAGAACATAAAGTATGTTAAATCCTTAGTGCAGGAAGGAAAGGCGGCAGGCTTTACCTACGACACAACTGCAGATGTGGAAGAACATAACAGAATAGTAGAAGAATCTGCTGCCCAGGAAGGAGTCACTGTAAAGGATTATGTGAAAGCCACCATGGGCGAATATGCTACACTTAAAAATATGAAAGATATTATTGCCGAAACCTATTATGCGGCGGCATACTATGACAAGGTTTATGCAGATATTAATATCACAGAAGAAGCAATTAAAGAGTACTACGAATCTAATAAAAAAGATTATGACAGCGTAGATTTCAAAGTAATCACAGTAAATGCAGATGTTCCCGAAGGTGAAACAACTACAGATGAAGAGGGCAATACCACAACCGCAGAACCCGCAGAGGAAGAAGTTGCTTTGGCAATGAATAAAGCAAAAGTGGACGCGGATAAAAAAGTAGCGGTTATCGACAGTGAGGGTACACTGAATGAAAACAAGCAGTTTGCAAACATTTCCATATATTACAGTAACTGGTTATTTGATGAAGAGAGAGTTGCCGGTGATGTATCCGTTTTTGAGAACAACAACGAGCATTGCTACTATGTCGTACAGTTTGTAGACAGATACCTTGCTGATACAAAAGCTGTAAATGTGCGTGCTATTGCAACAACAACCGATAAGGGTGCTCTTATTGTGGATGAGTGGAAAAACACAGGTGCTAACGAGGAAGCTTTCCTTGCCCTTGTAGAAAAATATAGCGAAGACACCTACACTAACACAACAGGTGGTCTGTATGAGAACTTACCCGCAACCGGATTAAGTGATGAGTTGAGTGTTTGGTTGCTTGATGAGACAAGAAAAGAAGGCGACGTGGAAGCAATTTCCTCCAGTAGCGGATATTTTTACGTATTGTATTACCTTGGACAGGGAGAAGTTGAATGGAAAGCATCCATTGACAGTCTGCTCAGTGGAAAGGATATGGAAGCTTACATGGATAAAATCATGGGCGCTTTAGAAGTTGTAGATACAAAAGGTAAATTGACATATGAAGAAGCTATCGAGGCAGAAAAAGCAGCAGCGGCTGCAAGCAGCGAAGTTTCTACAGAAGTGTCCACAGAAAAAGCAGAATAAAAAATTAAGCCGGAAAAGTGAACTGCAAGGGTAGATATAAACAAACCCTTGCAGTTTTTGCTTTTTCTTTACAATCTTTTTTTAATGGGCTATACTTTTTAATGAGATAGAAGGCATTTTCCAAAGGAGGTTGCCATGCAGGATAGTAAGTTTCAATCATCAGATTTTATGTTTGAAAAGATAAAAAAGAGACCGGTAAATAAGGCAAAATTATTGCGCCGTACAATGATTACTGCAATTATGGCGGTTGTTTTTGGTTTGGTTGCATGTCTGACATTTTTGATTTTGGAACCGGTTTTTAGTAATTGGCTTTATCCGGAAGAGAAACCACTTTATGTGGAATTTCCCGAAGATATGGAAGAAATGCTTCCCGGGGATATGGTTGTAGAAGATTCGGAGCAGGATCTTTCGGATATTCAGCAGGAGGTAGAAAATGCGTTGGTATCCGGGGGACAGCTGGAGGCTGCTTTGTCAGACTGGATGCCTAGTAAAGATAATTATGTTCAATTATATGCGGCAATGTCTGAGTATACGGATGAATTGGACAAATCCCTGGTACAGGTTACCGGTATTACTTCCGAAAAGGATGTATTTAACGATACCACCTATAATACAAAAGAGGTTACCGGAGTAATATTGGCGGATAACGGAATAGAATTGTTGATTTTAGCAGATTGTAATCCCATTTTGGGCATGGAGAATCTTTTGGTTACATTCTTTAACGGAGTTGCGGCCCAAACGACTATGAAACAATATGATAGCCAGACGGGTTTGGCCGTTTTTGCAGTACCCTTGGAAAGCATACCGGAGCAAACGTTGGCCAGAATTCAGATTGCAACACTGGGAACCTCAAATAATGGAGATATGACCGGGATACCTGTAATCGCAATGGGAAGTCCCATGGGTAGTGCCGATTCCGTGGGTTATGGTATGATAACCGCATCCAAGAAAACATGGCCTGTGGTGGACGCCACATATAATTTGTTGCTTACAGATATTTATGGTAGCAAAGCGGCGAGCGGTGTTCTTTTTAACTATGAAAATAAAGTGATAGGAATTATCACCAACGGAAAAAACGAAGACGGAATGGAAAATATGATTACAGCCTTCGGAATTTCTGAGTTAAAGAAAAGCATAACGAGAATGTCTAATGGAAAAACGGAAATTTACATGGGTCTGACCGGTGTGGACATGTCAGACAAAACCAGAAAAGAAACAGGGATTCCCCTTGGAGTATATGTTGTGGATGTAGATATGGATTCACCGGCAATGCTTGCAGGAATACAAAAGGGAGATGTTTTGGTGGAAGTAAATGGAACGGCAATAACAGATATGTCCGGTTATACACTGGCTCTTTTGCAAAATGCACCCGGAAGCAGCATTACAGTGGTTGTAAAAAGACTGGTTCAGAATGAGTATAAAGATATTTCGGTGCAAGTGGTTTTATCAGAAAAAGCATTCCACTAGAAAAACAAATAGAAATGGGTAGGGACGATTAATGAAGTATATTAAAGATTATAGAGACGGCGACAGAGTATTTGATATTTATCTTTGTAAACATAAAACTTCCGCTATGACAAAAAACGGAAAGCCTTATGACAATGTGATTTTGCAGGATAAAACAGGAACCATTGATGCAAAGATATGGGAGCCCAACAGTGCGGGAATTGCAGAGTTTGATTCCTTGGATTACGTAGAAGTTTATGGTGAAGTAACCAGTTTCCAAGGAGCACTTCAAATAAATGTAAAGAGAGTACGCCTTTGTCAGGAAGGAGAATATGATCCTGCGGATTATCTTCCGGTAAGCTCCAAGAATATTGATGAGATGTACAGTGAACTGCTCAAAATTATTGACAGCCTTGAGAATGAATATGTGAAAAAACTTTTGAATGCCTTTTTTAGGGAAGATGAGGCCTTTGGCAGAGCCTTCCGTAAATCTTCTGCGGCAAAGGCAATCCATCACGGTTTTATCGGAGGCCTTTTGGAGCACAGCCTGAGTGTAACAAAGATGTGCGATTATTACTGTGGTGCATATCCTATTTTAAAGAGAGATTTGCTTCTGGCAGCAGCCATGCTTCATGATATCGGAAAAACAAAGGAGCTTTCTCCCTTCCCTGAGAATGACTATACAGATGACGGACAGCTTCTTGGACATATCGTGATGGGTTCCGAGATGATTTCAGAGAAAATACGTCAGATTCCCGGATTCCCTGCAGGTCTTGCAGGAGAAATTAAACACTGCATTTTAGCACATCACGGAAAGTACGAGTACGGCTCCCCCAAAGTGCCGGCACTGGTTGAAGCAGTAGCACTCAACTTTGCAGATGATACGGATGCAAAAATCCAAACCTTCAGCGAGATTTTAAACGGCACACAGGAAACCGGCTGGATGGGATATAACAGATTATTCGAGTCTAATTTAAGAAAAACCAGATTAAACTAGTTATTACATAACAGAGTATTTGTGAACTGTTTAGGAAAGGTTATAAAACATGGCAGGAATGCAGCAGAAAAATATAGAGCTCAAGAAAAATGACTTGGTTACCGTGGAGATTACAGATATCGGAACAGACGGTGAAGGTATCGGAAAAGTGGACGGTTTCCCCTTATTTATCAAGGACGCTGTGATTGGAGATACCATCGAAGCGAAAATCATAAAGACAAAAAAACAATATGCCTATGCAAGAGTAGAGAAGGTGATTACACCTTCTCCTTTTCGCGTGCAGCCCCGTTGTGAATTTCACAGACAATGCGGCGGATGTCAGATACAGGCCTTTGATTATGAAAAGCAGTTGGCCTTTAAAGGAAATAAGGTAAAAAATAATTTAGTCAGAATCGGTGGGTTTGACACTTCTCTTATAGAGAAAATCATGGAGCCGGTAGTGGGAATGGACGAACCTTATTATTACAGAAATAAGGCCCAGTATCCCGTAGGCACAGATAGGGAAGGAAATCTGATTACCGGATTTTATGCGGGACGCACCCATTCCATTATCGCCAATACAGTTTGCCACTTGGGACGGAAAGAAAATCAGCAGATTTTGGAAACTGTTTTGGAATATATGAGAGAAAACAAGATCAGTGCCTATGATGAGGAGAAGGGCACCGGCTTGGTCCGCCATATCTTAATCCGCAGTGGGTTTGAAAGCGGCGAAATCATGGTATGCCTGATTATCAATGCAAAGAATTTCAAAGCACTGCCCGCTCAGGAAAAATTGATAGCACATTTACAGGCATTTGAAGGAATGACCAGTATATCCGTGAACTTAAATACCCGTAGGGACAATGTGATTATGGGTACGGAGGTTCATACCATTTGGGGAACGCCTACCATTAGCGATACATTACATTTGTATGATTTAAAAGCAGGATGTCAGGGAGAGATTGATTGGACAGTGGTTCCAAAGAACCGAGGGCTTGCGTTTAAGATATCTCCCCTGTCCTTCTATCAGGTAAATCCGGTACAGACGGAGAAACTGTACAGTCTGGCTGTAGAATATGCGGGACTGACCGGTAAGGAAACGGTTTGGGATTTATACTGCGGTATCGGAACCATTTCCCTGTTTATGGCCACTGCTGCCAAGCAGGTTTATGGTGTGGAAATCATACCCCAGGCCATAGAGGATGCAAAGGAAAATGCTGCGGCAAATGGACTTGACAATACGAATTTCTTTGTGGGAAAAGCGGAGGAAGTTTTACCCGAATTTTATGAGAAGCAGAGCCGGGGTGAAGATTTTGTTACAGGAGCCGGTGTTTCGGACATGCTTCACCCGGATGTTATCGTGGTAGACCCGCCCCGCAAGGGTTGCGACCAGGCATGCCTTGATACCATGCTTAAGATGCAGCCGAGCCGTATCGTATATGTGAGCTGTGATTCTGCTACTTTGGCAAGAGATTTAAAGATACTCTGTGAAGGTGGATATGAATTGAAGCGGGTACGGGCGGTGGACCAGTTTCCTCATACGACCCATGTCGAGACGGTTGTTCTATTAAGTGGGAAATGAATAAGAATATGGCAGAGAGATTACTACTTTTGGAAACGAAAAAGGTGACCACTTCAGCAGAAGTAAGGTCACCTTCTTTTATTGTTCTCACTAATATTTCCATACATCCCCGGAGAGGGGCTATTCCAATCACACATACATAGGAAAAATTATTCCCTAGTCAGTCAACTTCTTTCCTTCCTCAAACAACGCTTTTACTTCATCGGAAGGCTCTTTATCCACTAACGATACCACAACTGTTGCAATCATACCACAGATAAATCCCGGGATGATTTCGTAAAGACCGGTTGTACCGGAGAGGAATGCATACCAAAGAGCATCTACCGCAAAACCAACAACGATACCGGCAAGCGCTCCTTTGTAAGTAAGTCTCTTCCAATAAAGGGAAAGAAGAATAACAGGACCAAAAGCTGCACCAAAGGCTGCCCATGCACATTCCACAAGTGCCATGATACCTGCACACTTAGGACTCATTGCGATGCACAATGCAACCACTGCAATAATTGCTACCAAAATACGTCCTACCCACATAAGCTCTTTGTCAGAAGCTTTTTTGCGAATAATCGGTTTGTAAACATCAGAAGTCATAGCGGAAGTAGATAATAACAATTGAGAATCTGCAGTACTCATGCTAGCGGCAAGAATTGCAGAAAGAAGTATGCCGGCAATAAATGCAGGGAACAATTTACGAACCATGACTATAAAAATCATACTTTGGTTGCCATCTGTAAGCATGCTACCAACAAAATTATGTCCTACCAAACCAACTACGGAAGCCATGATTAAGATTACGGTGGTCCATAAAATACCTACCTTCTGAGATTTCCTCATTTCTTTTTCAGAACCGATGGACATGTAACGCACTAAGATATGAGGCATACCAAAGTAACCAAGTCCCCAACCTAAACCACTAAGGATATCGGTGATACTAGCCCAGTCCATTTTACCACTGGATAAAACATTATAATAATTCTCAGGAGTTACCACCGCTGCTATAGGTGTAAAATCCGCTGCATTCATAACTCCTACTGCAACGATTGGTGCCACCATAAGTGCTGCGAGCATTAACATGCCCTGGAAGAAGTCTGTCCAACATACCGCATTAAAACCACCAAGGAAGGTGTAGATTAAAATAATAATAGTTGCCCCCACCATAGCTACGGTTTTATCCATACCAAAAATGGTATTGAATAACTGGCCACATGCAACAATACTGGAAGCAGCATATACACAATACGCAATTACAAAGATTACTGCACTTACAATCTGTAACGCAGGATTTTCTACTTTAAATCTTCTTGTTAAATACTGTGGAATGGTAATGGAATCACCTGCTTTAATAGAGAATCTTCTAAGACCGGGCGCCACAAACAACCAAGCCAAAATTGTACCAATCAATAAACCAACGGAAATCCAAACCTGACCCATTCCATATAAATAGATGGAACCCGGAAGTCCCATAAGTACCCAGGCACTCATATCGGACGCGCCTGCAGATAATGCTGCTACGAATCCGTTCATTTTACGTCCACCAAGAAAATAGTCTTTATCTCCACCATTAGACTTACGACCCTTTACGAAGAACCAAACACCTACTGCTAATACCAACACAAGGTATATCACAAATGCTAATACTTCTCCTAAACTAGAATTCATAATTATCCTCCTTTGTATAAGTTTTGCTTATGCATACATCATTTTTTCTTATGCATGTTTGCATTTTACTAAACTAAAGTGAAAAAAGCAACCTTTTTCTTGATAATTTTTAAGTTTCTGTTACTATATCATTAGTAATACTAATGTATAATAGTTTTCCGTCTATATGGAGGAATCATATGAGCATTAAGAAATATGTTACTTTTCTAAAAGTTGTGGAAACGGGTTCCATCACCAAGGCTGCATCCGTGCTGGGACATACTCAATCCGGAGTTACTCAGCTGCTCTCTTCTTTAGAGCAGGATTTTGGGGTCCAACTAATTACCAGAAGCCGAAACGGAATTGCTTTGACCGCGGCAGGCGAAAGACTCTATTCTTATGTGGAAGATGTGGTAGCCAGCAATGAACGTCTTTTATCGGAAGTAAATCATATAAAGGCCAAACAGGATACTCTCATTCGTATTGGGGCTTTTACCAGCGTGGCTGTAAATTGGCTTCCTACTATTATAAAGGAATATCAGAAGAAAGAACCGGATGTACGTTTTGAGTTAATCGACTGTGGTTATAATCAGTTAGAACAAGAATTAAAAAAACAGTCCATGGATTTGGGATTCATCCCCATGTCCACGGCAAAAGAGCTGGAATGTGTTCCCTTGTATGAGGACCGATTGCTTGCGGTACTTCCTAAGGACCACCCTTTTTTCACAAGTAGTACTGAGAATGCTTTCGGCGGGCAATCTTTTCCCGTATCCTTATTTGCCAAGTATCCAACCATCAGCCTGATTCCGGAAATCGATTTGGATGCAAGAACCGTATTTGGCAAAGCAGGAATTGTTCCAAACACTAAATACGTAGTAGAGGACGATTATGCAATGCTTGCCCTTGCCAAAAAAGGATTAGGAATTTGTGTGGTTCCTGAACTTATGCTTGGTAATGACGAAAATGAAAACCTCGTAGCCCTGGAGCTTGACCCTCCTGCTACCAGAACTATCGGAATTGCTTTCCCATCAAACAATAAACGAAAGATCAGTGTTCAGACCTTTGCACAGTTTATTCAGGATTGGGTAAACGCACAGATTAAAAACAAATAATAATAAAGAGGAATGAAACGAATGAAAAAAGTAATTTCAATTTTTTTAGTAACGGTTCTTTGTCTTAGTCTTAGTGCTTGTGGCAAAGGATATAATCAGTATAAGGACCTTTTGGAACTGGTGGAAGCCGAAGATTTTGACGCTGCCCATGAACTACTGAATGAAATGGCAGGAAGGAGAGCAACACAGTGGGTGCCGGAATGTGATGTATCTGATCCATGGGTGAGCTATGATCCTTGTGGCGATATTGGAAGTGGTAGTGATTTTTGGAATGGTGATAATGTTTGTGGTGATGATGCTTGTGGTGACATAATTACAGAATCAGAACCAAAAGAAGACCCTGTCGTAGAAGAACCAAAAGAGATTCCTATCGAAGGAATCTTGCTTAGCCAGACAGCCCTTACTATGGAAAATAGAGAAAGTGTACAGCTTACAGGTTCGGTGTATCCGGAAAATACAACAGAGTATGTAGGTTCCATCACATGGAAAAGTTCAGATGAATCCATTGTTAGGGTAAATGAATGGAATGGTCTTGTGGATGCGAAGAATTGCGGAACTGCAACCATTACAGCAACAATGGGAGACCATGAGGCTACTTGCGTCGTTACGGTAACTAACCCTACTATTGCCTCTGCGGAGGAATTGTTTGCTATTGACTATTTCTATGAAGGCGTAGTGTATGAAATTGTGGCAGACATTGATATGCAAGGAATAGAAAAACCGGAGCGCATGGGGGATGTTTATGGAATTATAGAAGGTAACGGGCATACCATTTACAATCTAAGCTATGGACCGGTGTTTCCATATATAGGCTCTACCGGAATTGTTAGAAACCTGACGGTGGAATGTGATGTGTATGCGGCGGATCAAACAGAGTATGCAAACTACTATTTTTCAGGTATTGCGGGTGATAATTATGGGTTGGTAGAGCGCTGCGTGACTAAGGGAAATGTTACCATTGCAGTAGACTATACCTATGTAGGTGGAATTGCAAAGGAATCGCGCGGGGAGATTTATCAATGCGTAAATGAAATTAACTTTACCTTTGGAGGAACCGTTATCAATCCACTGGGAGTGGAACGCAAGACAGCATTGGTATATGGTGGCGGTATCGTGTGCGAAGGAAATGCAAGAGAATGCTACAACATAGGAAACGCTACTTTCAAGGAAGGCTGTGACTATAGATTTGGCGGAATCGCCAGTGAACCATATTTGGTAGAAGACTGTTACAATTTGGGAGCATCCAATTCAAAATATGCGGGTGGAATTTGTGGAGCTAACTTTGGTCAAGTGAAAAACAGTGTGAACTACGGACAAATGCAAGCCGGAATCACCGGACATCAAAGTGGATATATCATCGATTGCTATTATTTGAAGAGCAAATCTCCGAACGAAGGCATTACCGGTGTGGGAGAAAATGAAGACGGTAATAGTGAAAATGGTTCAAGCGCACGTCTTTATGGACTTTCCGATTCCGCAGCCGGCAAGCAGGAATCCTATTCAACCCTTGACTTTGAGAATGTTTGGGTGATGGGACCGGATGGCTATCCAATCTTTAAGTGGCAGCAGGAGTAAAGAAAAGTAATTTAAAAGCGGTACACATAACAAGTGTACTGCTTTTTTGCCATAAGTTGAACAACCTGCTAAAAATAGTGTATCGTTCAACTTAATAGTGAAACATCTTGATTTATTTGTGAACGATATATAGATTTAACGTAGCTGTAATTCTATTGACCGAATACATAATTTGCCGTAAATTTATAAGAAGAGTTAAATAATTAATTATCTCATAGGGGGGATATACAAATGAAAATAGAGTGTCCCAATTGTTCAGCTGCAGTAATATATGATGCTGCCTCTAAAATGATGAAATGTAATTTTTGTAGCAGTTCATTCACTGTGTATACTGTTTCGAAGCAGCAAACAGAAGAAACTTTAGAATGTGATATTTATTCCTGTACATCCTGCGGCGCAGAGTTGTCCGTAAATAGTGTGGAGGCGTCCACCTTTTGTGCCTATTGCGGACAGCCAACGATTGTGTATAGCCGTGTGTCACAGGAACAGAAACCCAAGTGGATTATTCCCTTTCAAATCACAAAAAAACAGGCCATAAAATTATTAAAAGACAAAATCGAAGATGGTGCATTTGTTCCGCGACAATTTGCGAAATTTGAAATAGAGAAGATTCATGGTATCTACATACCATATTGGCTTGTAGATGCATATTATCATGATGTGCAAACAATCAGAGGAAAGGTCGGTAACGGCAAATATTCAAGCACACAATATTTCGACAGAGAAGCGGAATATGAATTCAAAAGATTGCCTTTTGATGCATCTTGCAGGTTAAATGATGAACTCTCGCAAAAACTGGAACCTTTTGATATGGATAAGATGAAACCCTTTGAGGCAGCATATATGTCCGGGTATTACGCAGACAGCTATGACCAAAGCATAGAAATAACCAGTATATTTGCACAAAATAAAGCAAAGAAATTATTTGATGAACAAATATTGGCAACAGTACCAACCACTAATCGTTCTATCGTAAGCAGCGCTCCCACCTTCAAACTGAGAAAGGCTGATTATGCACTGTTTCCTGTATGGTTTTTGACAATCCGCTTTCGAAACCAGCCATACACCATGATGGTTAATGGACAGACCGGCAAAACAGTAGGTGCAATACCATTTAGTAAGGTGAAGGTTTCTGCGACTTGGATTGGGTTGTTTTCCCTGTTTTCAATCCTTTTTGCTCCTGTTTGTGCTCTCCTGGCACCTTCTCTTTTGGGATTCGAGGAGTTCGAGGTGATTGGATATTTTTACTATTTCTTCTTCCTTGTGTTTGCAGTTGCAATTGTCAAGGCATCTATAAACTGGGGCAAAATAAAGCAAATGAACATATTAACCCGTGAAACAAAGCTCAATCAGTTTGCACACAAAAGACAAGACCAGGAAGGGGGACGCTACGAATGATAACAACGATAATGATGATAGTAGGGGCAATTTTTGGTTTCGCAATAGCATTTGCTATTGCCAGTGATATTGTGATGGAAAAAATCATCAAAGCTAATGTGCTGGGAGATGAAAAAAGTACTTTTTACAACTACTCAAAAGAACCTCTGTATCTATCCAAAGCAACAGATGATATAGCATGGTATGATAAGATGTAAATTTTTAAGAAAGAGGGAGAAATAAAGAATATGTTTGGGACAAAGAATAAGTTTGTGAGCCTGGCTCGAAAAAAAGTTATAAACCACATGTCTGTATTGCTTATGGTATTAATTGTAACACTTTGCGGATGTGGTAAAAAAGAAGAAACAGCGGAAAATGAAAATATCGCAACAACAGAAAGTGTCGGGTTAACTGTCACCAGTGAGATTCTACAAGAAACGGAAGAATCACAAGAAACAGAGATTGCACAAGAAACAGAAGAACCACAAGAAACAGAGACTGCACAAGAAACAGAGACTACACAAGAAACAGAAGAATCACAAGAAACGGAGGACCCTCAATCGGGCCCATACGGAGAGTATGATCTGGAAGCTATATTTGGACCGGAACAGGAGGATTATTCCGGACCAGGTTATGAAAACTATATCGGTAATAATTTGATAGAGACGGAATATGCAATATTAGACCTTGAAGATGGAGTAGTATTGACACAGGAAGAAATTGACTGCGTAGATTTTCTTTGTAAAACTATGGAGGAAGTAACGGGCTTATCTTTCTTAAACGGAAAATATTATAAAGGAATGAAGGTAACGTTTCACATTTATGAATTTGTTCCGTCCGGCTCAGCTGATAATTTTTCAAAGGCTATTAATATTGACAAATCCTGTTTGCAAGGGGATAATTTGCTGCTCATGGTTCATGAACTGGTACATATTTTGCAGTTTACCAGTGTGTATACCGGAAGCTTCCCTTTTTATGCAGAAGGACATGCGGAGTATTGGACCTTTAAAATTGCGGAGTATATTCTGGATAATAATATCGAAGGTCTGGTTGAACGGGTTGATCTGGAATTTGAGTTTGATAAATGGGAGGACACGTTTACTAACGTTGATATCACTCAAATATATGAGAAAAATATTGATGAATGGATGGATCAAGGCTGTTATTTTGCTTTTGCGGAAAGTTGGCCGGCGTATATATACGGAAGATTTTTCTTCTTGTATTTAGAGGATGTTTATGGTGATGCCAATGCATTTTTGCCTATTTATGCAAGAATTCCCTACGCTATTACAGGTATAGATTGGGAAGAAGGAATTGGCGGACGAAAATATATGGATTTAGAGCCCTTAAAAAAGATGATGATGGTTGCTTACAGTGAAGATGTTTTTGAGAATTTTTATCCCTGGTTGAAAGAGAATGAAGCATTGTTTGAGCCGTATAAATAGTATGTCTGCTGTTTAGACAGTAAAATTCTAGGAGCGATAAAATGAAAAAAGCATGGAAAAAATTTCTGGGAGTAATATTAGTTATCGTTGTTTTACTCAGTGTAGTAGGACCATATCTTGTATTAAATAGTGCCCGCCAGCCGGAAGTAGAAGCTGAGTATGCGTACAGCGAATATTTCTATAATAGTTATGATGAAATTCGCTCTCATCTGAAAAAGAGAGTAACAAAACTTCGTGAAAGCGGAATCGTTGTTGAAGTAAGCGAGTATGCAGTGAATGAAAGTGATAATCTTTACATTGACAATATTTATTTGCCTTCTAGCGAAGAAAAAGAAAATCTAATTGTTCTCACTACCGGTGTTCATGGTATAGAAGGCTATATCGGATCCGTTATGCTGGATGTGTTTTTTGAAGAGATTTATCCGGGGCTTGATACAAGTAAGACAGGCGTTCTTGTTGTTGCAAATGTAAATCCTTATGGCATGAAATATATGCGCAGGTATAATGAGAACAATGTAGACTTAAACCGCAATTTTATCCTTGACTGGAATACTTTTGACAGGACATCCAATAAAGATTATCCGGAAGTAAAAGAATTTCTTCAGCCGGAAGGTAAAATGGGTAATGCATTCTGGCATGAAGTAGGATTTTATTTGAGTCTTGCGAAAGAGGCACTCACAAAGGGTGCAGACAAAGTTTCAGATGCGCTGCTTACAGGCCAGTATGAATATCCACAGGGTGTTTATTATGGCGGAAATGGTGATGAGGTATCAACAGCATACCTGAAAGGTGTGTTTAATGACTGCCTTGAGAATGAGTACAAAAATATTGTACATATAGATATTCATTCGGGATATGGTCCACGTTACAATATGGTTGTATTTAATTCTGTTTATGAAACAATGACAGAAGCCGAAACGAAAGAAGCATTTGGTTATGATTATGTAATTTCATACGATTCGGAGTCCTTCTATGCAACGACAGGTGATACCACAGATTATTTTTATCGTCTTGCTGAAAGCAAAGGGTCTGAAAAAGCATTGTTCTCAACATGTTTTGAGTTTGGAACAATTGGAGATAGCTTTATAGACTCCATTCTGTCACTTAAATATACGGTTGATGAAAACAGACAGCATTGGTTCCCTTCAAATAACAAGGTGACAAGTGAAGTAGTACGGGAAAATTATTACGAACTTTTTTATCCGACTGAGACTAAATGGCGTGAAAAAACAGTGGCTGATTTTAAAGCCGCAACAGAAGGTGTTTTGAAAGCGAAATTGAAATAACAATACACATAATAAAAGGACTCCGGTGATGAAAACCGGAGACCTTGCTCGTTAGACTGTTTTTATTCTACAACGATTACGCCATCTTCTTTAATAGTAATAGTCATATTGTCTTTTACATACTCAAGGAACTCTGCGCCAAGGCTATCTACTACCGGCATGCTGACATCATCAAGCCATACATCTGCAAGCACTGCTCCTGCTGCCGCCAGAGAATCGATAGGCTCTGAGAAAAGCATACATGCAGGCTGTCTGTGCATAGAGCATGCGCAGTAAAGAACTAAACCACCTGTTGTGGAACCGATGGTCTGTGGAAGGCAAAGCGCCTTACCGGCCATCTGCTTGCCATACAAATCCGGGTTATTCTGGTCGCCACAAGTTGCGTTCTTGTCGCCAAACTGAAGTGCCTTCTGGAAGGAGGCCAATGTGTTCAGTCCGCCATGGGATACCAAAGCAGGTGCTGAAACAGTTCCCGGTGCTACAACTCTACCCTTAAACTCTTTCATTAGTTTTTTCCTCCTTTTGTAATCTGTTCTAAGATCTCTGCATCTGTATAGTATCTTGCACTTGTGTAAGTTCTAAGTTTATTACTGGAAGTAATAACAGGAATCTTTTCACTGAGCGGATTGTTCATATACATCAGCGGACAAATATATGAAGTGATAACCCCTGTAGCCTTCAGAGTTTCTGCATAAGGAGTTTCCTCGAATTTCTTAAGCACTGCAGGAGCAGCTGTAAATACAGTAGGAATACATACCTTGGTCTTACCAAGTGCCTTGAGCTGCTCGTCAATCTTCTGAGTCCAATCGATAAGCTGCTGGAGGCTCATATGAGGGCATCCCATGAAGCAAAGCTTAGGAGTTGCCTCTTTCTTCTTCCAGATAACAGGATAGTTCTTGTATACTCTCTCAAGTTCTGCATCATCTACTACGTAAACCTGTGCGTTTTCTGCAATCAATCCCTGGCCAAGTTCAACTGCTTCCGGAGTAATGTTCTCTACATGGTAAAGACCAACCGCACCGTTAGAAGCTGTAGCCGCACCAAAGTCTTTAAGATAAGTCTTGGATGCATCATTGAGCTCACCGTCAAGCCATTTATCTAAGCCTACGATGTAAGGAACATCAGCCATAACCTTCATACCGATAGCGGAACCGAGAAGCTGTGCCTCGGGTTTCTTAGTAGTTTCAATCTTAACGATCCAAGTAGCCTTTCTACCTTCGTCGGTAAGAAGTCCGAAATTAGGAACATAACCAAGTACAGAACCCATAAGGTCGATGATACCGGAGTTACGGTTACATCTTGCACCTAAAACAGAGTTTGCATACACTACTGCAGATGATTCGGACCAAGAAAGGATATCTCCTTTTTTAGGAGTGTTACCTACTTCATCCATGTAACATGTACAAGTAAAAGCATCCTTTTCCATAAGTCCAAGGGTATTTAACTGCTCTTCGTATTCTTTCTGTTTGGAATACATAAAGTTTTTAAAGATAAAGTCCTGCAAGAAATTGCTTGGTACGTTAGGATCAAGCGGACGTGGGTCTGCAGAAAACTTCTGCTGGGAAAGGTTACCTGACTCAATTAATTTATCCATAAGGCCATACACAGGAGTAAGAGCCTTAAGACCAAAAGAAGTTACCAAGTGGTTGTATTCACTTGTGATTGGAACCATGGAATCTGCTCCAAAAATCTCACCATAGCGTACAAGAGTTTTCATAACTCTGGCAAGCGTATCTCCTTTCTCGCCATTTAATATTGCCTGTTGTTCATTTGTTAAATTCACGATTCTTCCTCCTATTAGATTTTCATAGCTACTTCGTAAGCACGCCATACTACAGTTCTAAGGTTTCCAACCTGCTTACAGTCACCAACCAAATGAACCTTGCCGGATTCTTTTGCCAAAGGATTGGATACATAACCCGCAGAACTGATTACACTGTCACAGTTAACTTCAATTATTTCACCGTCTTTGTTCTTGCAAAGGATACTGCCTTCTTTTACTTCCTGCAAGGTTGTCTCAAGGTATACAGGAATCTGATGAAGGGCAAACCACTCACGAAGGTAAGAACTGTTTGCAAGACAGACACCCTTTTGGGAAACAAGGTCATCTTTCATTTCCACAATGATAGGCTTCTTGCCCTGAAGTGCAAGTTCATATGCGATTTCACATCCGGTAAGACCACCACCGATAACTGCTACAGTTTCGCCTACTTCTGTGCCTGTGAGATATTCACAAGCTTCTACCATCTTCTCATTACCGGGAACGTTTCTAAGAACTCTTGCAGTAGAACCGGTTGCTACGATAACAGGACATCCCTTGAATGCATCCAGGTTTTCTACTGTTTCATTTAAATGAACTTCAATCTGAAGGTCTGCCATCTGTTTCTTATACCATGTAAGAAGGTCGCGAAGCTTGCCTTTATAACTCTCTGCACTGGCTGCGATGAATACTCCACCGAGTGTATCTGCCTTTTCATGGATAATAGGATTGTGTCCACGAAGTTTAAGCACTCTTGCTGCTTCCATACCACCGATACCACCACCTACGATATGTACGGTCTTAGGATTCTTGGTAGGTACAATCTTATGCTTGTTCCACTGCATTGTCTCTGCGTTAACCGCACAACGTGCAAGGTGAAGGGAATCCCAAAGGTCCTGATCGTTGGGAACACCTTTATAGTGACACATGTTAAAGCATCCGTTGTGACAGTAGATACAAGGACGAATATCATCCTCTCTGCCTTCCATCATCTTAGTTACCCATTCCTGGTCAGCAAGGAATGGTCTTGCGAAGCCGGCACCGTCAATTTTGCCTTCGGTAATCGCATCTGCTGCCACTCTAGGGTCTAAACGTCCTGCACATACTACAGGAATATCAACAAACTTACGGATGTGTGCTACATCATCCAGGTTACAGTTTTCAGGCATGTAAATGGGTGGATGTGCCCAGTACCAAGCATCATATGTTCCGTTATCACAGTTGAGCATATCGTAGCCGGCATCCTGAAGGAACTTAGCTGCGATTTCAGACTCTGCCATGTCACGTCCCACTTCTACATATTCTTCACCGGGAAGTGCACCCTGTCTGAATCCCTTGGTTTTGGATTCTACACTATATCTAAGAGATACAGGGAAATCATCTCCACAAACTCTCTTGATTTCTTTCACGATTTCAGCGGCAAAACGATAACGGTTTTCAAGACTTCCGCCGTATTCGTCTGTACGCTGGTTTACAAATTTAAGGGTAAACTGGTCAATCAAATATCCTTCATGAACAGCATGAATTTCTACGCCATCTACACCTGCATCTTTAAGAAGCTTCGCAGATTTACCGAAAGCTTCAATAAACTCTTTGATCTCTTCCACAGTCATCTCTCTGGAAGGAACCTTGTCAGACCAACGGTTAGGTGAAGGAGATGCAGATGCTGTAATTTTGTCCAAATCCATAATAGGTTTGGAAATCACTCTAAGTGCTTTGTTACTATATAAAGTCTCCATCAAATGGTCGATTGTAAAGGAACGTCCGAATCCTGCCGTTAGCTGAACAAACAGTTTGGCACCGGTCTTGTGGAATTCCGGCATCCATTTAGCCAAATCCTTGTACATCTTTTTGTTCTTGTGAAGCCACTGACCGAGCATTGGATTGTACACCGGCTGGCAACCGGGAAGAACCAAACCACAGTTGTTCTTAGCCACTTCCATGATGAACTTAGCACCTGCTTTGTCAAAATGATTAAGTTCCATCCAACCGAGCAAATCAGTGCCACCCATGGAAGTCATTACAATACGATTCTTGATTTCGCAAGTACCAATCTTCCAAGGGGTGAATAATGGGTTAAGTCTCTGATCCATTAAAAAAATCCTCCTTAGTATATATTTGCTTTTTCTGCGTCTCGCTTATTTATTCCTGTCAACAAAATTGTATCATATTTCCATGTTCTTGCGTACTGTCGATATAGGCAAAAACCGATTAAAAAGATTGTGCAAAATACTAATTTAGTTATTGTATCACTAAATGCACAATAACCCTGCCTATCCTTCACTTTTTCGCGTTTACAAATGCTAAGAACAGAATTAATATTGATATTGTATAGAGTGCATACGAAAGAAATGGAAATTTATTGGATTAACAAAAAAGGAGAAACAAGATGAAAAGATTTAAAAACAAATTAATTATCACAACATTTGCACTTTTAATCGCAGCCACAGGATTGTTAGCAGGTTGTAATAAGCAGGTTATCGACCTTACATATTCTTATGAAAAGGCAATTCTCTGCCTCCCTAACGGAGAGGTTATCGAGGGTAAAGTTCAGAGCTGGAAAGACTTTGAAGATGGGGACCAGATTCAGGTAAAAATCGACGGTAAGCAATATCTGGTACACAGCGAAGATATTGTTTTGATTTCTGAATAGGAGAGGGGAAAAATGAAAAAGAAAGTATTGATTCCTATTATTTGTCTTGTACTTATGGTTGCAATGAGTGCATGCACAGGGGGGACCGTTACAGAGGAAAAGATTTCGTTGGTAGAAAAGATGGACAGCGGGGAAGTCCGTTCGGTAGAGATTACCTTTAATTCAAACAAATTGATGGTATCCGATGAAAATTACGAATCTAATGTGGCGATTGCTTTGGAAATGAAGAATGATGTGGCATCTGTACTGGATATAACACTTGAAGATTTTACGGTACAGGAATTGTATGAAAAAACTGTGAACCAGTACGGTACGGAACCATGGTCTGTTTCTGAGATGAGAGAAGGGACGGTAGCAGGTTTTCCGGCATATTTTTTTGATCAAATGATGCACGGAGCAGTCTACTCGCAATATTTTGTTATAGATATGGGAAACGGATTAAGTGTTCACAATCAGAACGTTAGCGGATATCGGGGCAATGTAAGTTTGGAAGAGATAATGGCCCATGGTTTTCTGGAAATGAAGGAAGGGGACGGAACTTTAATTCGGCCGGAGGAGCCCTATACGATTGAAGACGACGGGGATGTGTATACAATATCGTTTGATAGTGGAGAATCCTGTATAGTGGATTATGATGAGAACGTGGTAGACGGTTTGTTTTGGGGACGTTTTGAGTGGGCCCGAGATGATGATTTTGTGCCGGATGCCAGAATGGTTATGTATATTACAAATAAGTACGATTCTATAGAAGAATTTGATGCCGGGGAAGCAAAACTGAAACCTCAAAATTGGTCAGGTGGTCTTTCCTCCAAAACCATTACATTGAACGGTCAGACAATTGACTATATAGATGATGCAGAGAATGAAAAAGCTATTTTCATCGTCCCTTTGAAGGAAGGTTATTCTTTAAGAGGTGTATATGAATATTGGCCCTATGATGAGAAAGAAACCGGAGCCCGTTCCATAGAAGAAGTTTTGACAAGTCTTTTTGGCGGAGGGGTTAAATAAATTCCGGAAACGAGGTATTGAAAGCATCCTGGTGACAGGGTGCTTTTTCATGTTGAAATACCCGGGAAGAGTAGATACAATATATTTGAAAGTACTGAGGGGTAATGTTACAAAGGAGAAAAAACATGAAAAAAGTGGTAGTGATATGGTCAAGTCCAAACGTCGACGGTTTGACGGCTTCTGCGAAGGACCAATTTCTGAAAGGTTTGGAAAACGCAGGGGCTGATGTGGAAGAAATTCATTTAAACAAAAGAACTCTTGAACATTGCAGAGCTTGCGGCAACGGATGGGGTTCCTGTAATAAGAATGGTACCTGCCTTATTAAGGATGATTTCGCAGACATATACAAGTCCCTGTCCGAAGCGGACGGAATCGTCTGGATAAGTGCGGTATATTGGTCCGATATGACAGAATGTTTTAAGGCTTTCTTTGACAGATTACGCAGATGCGACGCTACAGTGAATCATTCCTTGGCAGAAAAGAGATGCATTCTCATGGCATGTGCGGGAGGAACCGGACGAGGAACGCTGGAATGTCTGACGCAGCTTGAAAGAGGACTAACACATATGGGAATGAGGGTATATGACCGTATTCCGGTGGTTCGATATAATAAAGATTACATTATCCCGGCACTGGAAAAGGCAGGGGAAACCTATGCGAAAACTCTTGAGACAGGATTTAATATGTACTATTAAGATGAGGT
Organism: Lachnospiraceae bacterium; assembly: GCA_045589155.1. GTDB lineage: Bacteria > Bacillota > Clostridia > Lachnospirales > Lachnospiraceae > Acetatifactor. The sequence goes on along the minus strand of JAZNGC010000044.1, from coordinate 1,980 downwards.
AAAATCTGATGTATGTTCGGAAATTTATTGTTCCAAATATTATGAGGTAAGGTCGCAAGTGAATGTTGGTTGAACGGTCCGCCAAAGATGGTGCATTGTTCAACCATAAGAGAATTGTGGAGATGTCTATTTATCTTTTTGTACGGTCTTTAAAATTGTTTAGCAAATATGATATAATGTTTATCAAACTACGAAAGGAGCAATCTGCAAATGAAGATTACTAACAATTATTTATTAAAGAAATTAGCATCCTATGGAGTATATGAAACAAGACCTTTAGGTAAAGGTTCAAATATCGAAAATTCACCCATTATCACCGACAGCGAAGGGAATAAAAAGCAAGTAGTTACAGACAATGTTTCCGATGACGAGGTTTACTTGATACTTGAAACAAAGAAAATTGAAACCCTTGATAGTATAAGAGGAATGTTGAAATTCTTCGTTGTTCTCACCATTATAAGTTTGGTAATATTCTTTTTTGTCCTAATAAGCAATTTATCAGGAGCACGTTTTTAAATCATAATAAATCACATCCTTTAAAAAAATAAGTTAACAGTTACGATAGAGTATTAGATACTCTATAAACTTCTCCAAACGAAGAAGTTTATACAATACTTAATGAACAGATGTTCCGTTGAACGGTCCGCCAAAAACAGTGCTTTTTTCAACCAAAATTACGTCAGCAAGAATTTTTAAGTTTCGACATGAAACAGAAAGGATAAAACATGGCAAAGATAATTCAAGTTACACCAGAAATTGTGACAATTGGTTTTGATGATGGCTCCATGACAGAAGTACGCAGATGCGATTTAACTTTCGTTCCTCAAATGTGGGAAGAGGTTGAAGTGTATAGGAATGAAACAAAGACTATTGTCTCAAGGGTAATAAAAAATCAGTTTCAAAATTCTCCAAATGGAATAAACATTAACGTTAATAATTCAGTAGTTCCTCAATATCCTCAATATTCCTATCCGAATAAAAAAGTTGTAAGCAAAACCGTTTATTGTTTGTTGGCATTTTTTATTGGCGGATTGGGTATTCACAGATTTTACGCCGGCAAAATCGGATCCGGAATTTTATTTGTTTGTTTTTGTTGGACCGGAATACCGGTATTTATATCTTTTATAGATTTGATATCCGGTCTTTGCAAAAAAAGTGATTCACATGGAAATATATTGGTATAGTTGAACGGTCCGCCAAAAATGGTGCATTGTTTAACAAATTGTACATAGGGGGGATAAAATTATGGTTTGTTCAAACTGTAAAGATGAACTTCGGATTGGAACAGAGCAAGTAGGAGTGGCAACAGATGGCTTGCCTATTTTTCATCGTTTTGGCTATTGTGACAAATGTATGCTTAAACATGACATTGATGTGATGCTACAAGTGCAAGTTCAAAACGCACAGTATAATCTAGCGCAAAAAGAAACAATTAAAAAAGAAGAAAGTGGATTAGGAATAATGTCTCTAATACTATCTTTCTGGGGAATAGTTACAATAAACGAATTTGCCGGTTTTGTTTTCGGTATCATTGCGGCAATCTTTGGACTGTTTTCTATTTGCCAAAACAAGAAAAACAAGCTCTGTGGTTCAATAGGATTTGTCATATCTATAATTATTATTTTGGTTTGGTATACAAAAGTTACTGGGAAACTACCAATATAAATAAAGTGAATAAAACACACCTGCTCCATGCATCGATTTACTGGGGCAGATGAATAGCTGACGACCGAGTTGAACGGTCCGCCCAAAATGATGCATTGTTAAACAGAGAGGGATTGTCCGTTAGCTCATTGAATCTAAATGAGGTATTGAAAGCACCCTAGTAATAGGGTGCTTTTTTCATGTTGAAATACCCGGGAAGAGTAGATACAATATACTGGAAAGGAATGAGAGGTAATGCCAATGTACGATTTTAGTGAAATCAAAATGAATATGGAAAACATGGGGTATAAAGTGAATGTATTTGACAGTAAGGAA